>CAXBKT010000068.1:0-18067 GCA_963976155.1 uncultured Kordiimonadaceae bacterium
AACTCTGCAAAAATACTTGCTTGCTCAAGGCTTAATGGCACTACTGTTTCATTGTTAACTGTTTTGCCATTAGTCTTGTCTGCTTGCGAGTCTTTCTTTGAGGTTTGCTGTTTCCGCTTCGACTGATGCGAGACGTTCGCCATGTGTATCCACCTTTGTTCCAATACGGTTTACAGTGCGCTCAATCTGAGCGAGAGACTGTTTAGCCCCATTTAGTCCTGCCTTCACCCCACCATAGGCAGCCCCTGCTGCGGCTGGGATGGCAAGTAAAGACATTAAAGTAGTCACGTCACTCTCCATTTTCCTTAGACTCTGCCTTGTTTCTTTCTAGTCTGAAAAGTCCATCGTCGTCAGTTGATTTTGAATCTGTGTAGTGACTATCGTTTCTTTCAGCAACTACTAGCCATGACACAGTATCCGTGCAGTCACTGTCTTGTGCAGAAAGAGTAAGTGTAGAACCTGACACAGACCCACGGACTTGAGTCCAGCCTGTTTCGTTCTGCACCCAAACTTGAGGATTGCGGCAAAGAACCGCCCATGTGCCGCTAGTCATTCTCGCAGCCTCGTCTAAGTCAATTGTTGCAGCACCTCCTTGAAGATCAACGCTGCCACGGTACATAAGGTCGGCTTGCGGACCCTCAATGCTTGCATGAGACAGTGTGTGCGTGTCCGTCATGCTTGGCAAAGGGTGGTCAATTCGGAACGTCTTCGTTCCTGCGGTAAGCTCCCCAACCACGTTGACTGTGCCACCGCTTGAAATGCTCATTCGAGCAGTTTCATTGGTGCCAAAAACCATGCCTATTGAGCCAGCATTGTTGTAGATATTCATGTTGCTACCGTCTAGTGCGATAGCACCACTGTAACCATTTCCTGTAATAGCAAGCTGACCACTTGCACTAGCATCCATTGAGATGTCTTGTGCATCTTTAATTGTAAGTTTGGCATGGGGAGTTGCTACGCCAATACCAATGTGGTCATTTCCTGCGTCTGCACGAAAAAGGTTTGCGTCTCCGTTGCCTTCAATGCGGAAGTCAACATCAGCAGAAGCTTCGTTAAAGACGGCTCCAGCATTAACTGTAAGTGTGCCGCCTAGTGTTAGTGTTGATGCCATGTCTACAGCACCATCAATGTCTACCACATCTAGGTTTGTTGTACCGTCTACGTCCAAGTCGCCGTTAAAGTCAGCGTTGCCAGCAAGGGTCAGTGTCGTAGCCATATCAACCGCACCGTCGATATCTACTACATCTAAGTTGGTTGTTCCGTCTACATCTAGATCACCATTAAAATCTGCATTACCAGCTAAGGTTAATGTCGTAGCCATATCAACTGCGCCGTCAATGTCTACGACATCTAGATTTGCCGTGCCTGCAACGTCTATGGCGCCTGACACATCTAGGGTAGCTGCATCCAATTCGCCCGTGAGCGTAATATTTCTAAAGCCTGTAATATCTTTGTTGCTATCTACCACAACCGCTTTAGATGCTGCCACCGTACCGGCAGTAACTCCGTCTATTGTTTCAAGTTCTGCTTCGTTAATAACAGCACTGCCGATAGTAAACCCTGTTCCTGTAACAACTCCTGACGAAGTAATTGCACCTGATGCAACCGTTCCCAACCCAGTCACATTGCCGCTTGTATCAAAGGTATAGTTTCCGTCTGTAAAAACACCGTCAATTGTTAAATTTCTAAACGTACCTATATCTTTATTACTATCTACTACAACCGCTTTGGAAGCTGCTACAGTTCCAGCGGTTATGCCGTCAAGCATTTCTAGCTCGGCTTCTGTTAACTCTGCGCCTGAGCCTAGCGTAAGCGTCCCTGTTACCGTCAGGTTGTCATTAACTGTTACTTCTGATGTGGTATGACCTATTGAGATTGGAACGCCTGACGTAACGGTTCCTATGGTAATTCCGTTTGAAGTGTTGGAATTATCTATGTTTAGTGTAGCTGTAGCGTCCAGTGAAAGATTGGAGCCGTCTACATTGAAGGTTCCAGCTACAGCCGTATTGTCTAGGTTGGTGGTTCCATCTACATCTAAGTCGCCGTTAAGGTCGGCATTGCCAGCTACAGTAATAGTGCTTGAAAGATCTACTGCACCATTCATGTCTATGGTAGTAGCGTTAATTTCAATTTCAGTATCGGCCACCAAGTCAAGAACGCCGTCTGCGGACTGATGGATGTATGTTCCAGAGTCTCCAAACTGTAGCTGTGTCGTACCTATGCCAGAATCGTCACTGAGCAACAGTCCTGTATCTGCTACATGGGTAAGAGTTACCTCTTGGTCGTCACCAAACGCTATCTGGGCACCGTCTGCCAGAAACAAGTCACTAAACTCAAGAGAGCTTGTACCTAGCGCAGCGCCGTCCGAAGCGTCTGGTACAAACGCTGTAGTTGCTGTAATCGTCGTGCCTTGAATGGTGCTAGAGCCTGTTATTGCACCATCGACCTGCAACGTAGATGCCATATCAACGGCACCATCAATATCTACTACGTTTAAGTTGGTGGTCCCGTCTACGTCTAGTTCCCCATTAAGATCAGCATTGCCAGCTACAGTCAATGTAGATGACATATCTACGGTGCCGTTTAAGTCTAGTGCTGTAGCCTGAAGATCAATTTCATCTGTTGCGGCGATAGACAAGACCGTTGCTGATGAAGCGGCTATGCGTTGCGACGAGTCAAAAAACTGCAACTGGCGCGTGCTGTTTAGCAGGAGGCCGGTGTCAGCAACATGGGTCAGTGTCGTGTCTGTATCTGCACCAAAGCCAAGAACAGCAGCATCTGACTTAAGGGTAAGGTCATCGCCAACGATTGCATCAGTTCCGACCGTTAAGCTTGTCATTAGCTCTAGGTCAGCAAACGCATCTAGTACCGCAGCGCCCGATCCTGCACCATCAGTAAAGACTGCTGCAATGTTTCCGTTGCCAATAGTAATGTTGGCGCCAGAGCCCTGACTAATAATGATGTTTTGAGATCCGCTTGTAGCGTTCTCAATAAGCCACAGTTTGTTTACGGTGTTAGGTGCAATGGTGATCGTGCAGGCAGAGTCTAATGTTCCTGTATACTTGAGGAAGATTGCACGGCCTTCATCAGCAGCGCCATCTGCTAACGTCGTAGTATGAGTGTTGGCATTCGTAACAATTGCTTCTGTACCAGAACCAAACGCATCAGCAATCAACTCAAGATTGGTGTTGGTTGAAGCTCCCCATGTGCCCTCTTCGTCACCAGTGGCGATTTCTTTTAGGCGCAGGTTATTAACATATGTTGCCATTATTTAACCCTTACAATTGCATTTTGTGAGTCAGCAGTTGGAAATTCCACCGTAAAAGTTCCGCTAGAAACCTCTTTGTCGATTCCAAAGTCCAGCACAGCTACAGCACGGTTTCCGTTTGTACTGTTATAAATTAATGCGCCCCTTACTGTGAACGAGGCGCTTGTCCAAGCACTGTTTGAAAAGTCCGCAAACCCTACGCCACCAGAAGTTGTTGGGTCTACATTGGTTAGTGCGTTGCCGCCGGCAGTATAATTTGTTCCTGATGAACTCACTTCATTCGTTGTTGAGTACACAGTTGTTGATGAATCTAAAGTTGCATCACTTGTATAGAGGGCAATCTTAAAGGTGTTTCCACCAGAAGCAGAAAAGTTGTGCAAACCTTTTAAAACTTCGCTTTTAAAAGAATTGCATACAGATTGCGTAATAGCCATTCCTATACCCTAGGCACCCGTATGGTGCCATCTCTGTATTCGTCTATTGTCATGCGCCCTTCTGCCTGAGTCTTAAGCAGCCCAATCGCTTCTTGGTACCTTTGTGTGTACAGGTTCATCATGTCTGCGTCACCCTTCATGTAAGTGTACGCTTCAATCAATGCACCATAAAGCAGGGCGCTATCAGCATTTGTTCCTAGCCATGTGGTTGATGCTGTAACAATGCTCGCAGGCTTGTAAAAATAATTTAACCTGTACGCAGAAGTTGCGCTTGGTGACGGACCTAGTACAAAGTTTGTGCTGTCATAAATTGCGTAATGCTTAGGAAATCCTTTTACGGAATCATCAGGATAAGCCTGAGACATAAAGTTATAGTCTTTATTAATTAAAAAGACTTGATCGCTCGTTGAGTTGGTAACCTCAAACGAAAGCGGCGCCAAAAGATCTGACGGAAAGGTTAAATACTTGCTTGAAGTTGACAGGCTTCCTGTAGCTATTTTTCTGCTAACAGGAAGGTTTACAGAACGATAAATGCGGTCTTCAGCTTGTTTAACAAAGGTAGGAATATTTGTTACAAAAGTGCTTTCCGTGTTCTGGCAATAAGCTTTTATCGCGGCAACTAGTTCTGTATAAGTCATGAAATAGCAATAGTTACGGTGCCGACACTGGACTGTGTAGTCAGGTTAGCATCAATGTTTGCGTTTCCGCTACCAACTGGATCGAAGGCAAACATGCCACGACTTTTAGTTAGCGATGCGTCAGGTCTTGGATTTCTAAGGGATTGCGGGTCCGTGTAATCCCCAAGTTTGCCTAAAAAATTTTGTGGCTGGTCTTTGTCCCAAACATCTTTACCAACTAATAAACCAGTTTTTACACCTGCACGAAACTCAGGTTTTAAATCAGAAAGTTTGTATCTAAATCCTGTACGATCACAAAATCCAAAAGCATGTTTGCCGTTCGCGTATCTGCCCATTAAACGCTCCCATACCCACCGGGCACGAATCTAACAGAAGATCTGTCGCGGTCTTCTGACTGTGCAAGATCCCACTGAAACTCATACTCTGCCTTTAGGTCAGCCATTCTGTTGTTGGCTTGTGGATACTTCATGGACAGTTGGTACGCTAGGCCAGCCACCATACAAGGCAAAAAGCGAAACGGTGCATCCATTGTGTATTCACCGTCGTGGCCTACGTCTTCAATTCTCCGAAGCTTTTGGTAAGCAAACGTGTAGGCTTCATCAGGTGTAGGCCAAAAGTAAGCAACCGGAGCAGCGCGTTGCTTATCAATGTAAATATTTACAGGTCTACCGGATGTGTTTTTGTTAGGCAGGCTTGAATACTGAGACACGCTAATACGACTAAGCTGTTCGTCGTTTTGCGTGGCGCCGGACCCTGTTCTGATCCAATGCTCAATAATATCAATTGTATCAGTGGGCAGTGTCAGCGTAGCTGTGTCTGCTGTTAACGATGTTGATACTTGCTCAACAGTCCAGAAGTTTATGCCTCGGTTTGCCCACTCAATCGTTAATAAATTTAACGAACGAGTAGCAGTCTTTAGGTCGTAGCCAGTACGAAGCTGAAGACCGCAGCGCTCAAAGGCCTCTTCTGCAATCTCTGTAATGTCAAGATTAAACGTACTTGTGCTTGAGGTAGCCATCTATCCTCCCTTGGGTTAACCGTATTTTTTTTCCAAGACGAGAATAATTGTGTATCTGTCGCCACTACTGTGACCAACCGTAGTAAAAAGAACGTCGCCGTTTTTGCCGCTACCAGCATTGTTCGTAAGCGACTGCATATTACTAAAGTCGTAGTGACCAGAACTGGAATCAGAAACGGTAAAACAAATTACGTTTGAGCTTGCATTCCAAAGAATGTCAACAGACATCCCTTCTAAGGCATAAAATATTTGTTGAATTTTTACTTCGGAGCAGGCTCTTTCTGTTCCCGGTTCTGCACTAAGCGCCGAAACATCTACTTTTGCAACCGCAGATTCGCCTGAGCCATCAGAAATATTTGTAAACTTCATGACGGCAACTCTGGGGCCATCAGAAAGTGTTTGTGATGTTACTGCATCAGCCATGTTGTTTTCCGGTGAAAGACCGGGGCCACCCACTCAAGGCAGGTGACCCCATCTATTAATTACGACTGATCTGTAAACGCAGGTGCGTCTGCGCCTTCAGTGGTACCCCAGATAATCCAGTTTGTAGAATCCTTTGCCACGATATTGATCTCCATAAGACCAAAATCTGTAAGGGTCAAGATTGAGTTGGAGTTACCATCTGCGTACACAGACACGTTGTCTGCGTTGGAATCTAGATGAATAACACCACCGATGAAGAAATTAGCATCAGCACCAGTATCAAAAATCAGATTCTCTGTTTCTTCTGCTGCGCCACCGTAAATAAATTTAAATGCTACGCCAGCAGAAGGGCTTGGCAGCGTTAGTGTGCGGTTACCGCCAAGGGCTGGAACTACAACAACCCTGCCACCATGGGTAGCAGCGGTCAACGTGGTGTCAGCGTCTGACAAGGTTACGGGTGAAACTTGCATACCCGAACCATCAAGCGTAAAGGAGGTTGTAAAGGCGCCGGTCGTTGCGTTTTTAGAAACTACTTCAAAGCCGTTCTCTGACCGAACTGCACCACTAAAAGTTGTATTAGCCACAAGAGTACCCTCTTACGAAAGGATTTGTTTTGGGGTCTTCGTAAGTGTCTGCCGGGGCAGTCGCCCAAAACTTTAATAAACCCGGAAATAATTTATATAATAAAAATGGGGCGAAGGTAGCGTTACCGCCACCCCCGCCCCAAATACTACTAAAGCGCTTAGGCTCCGGGTGATCCCCAGATTCCAAGCGGATCCGAAACGCCGAAGCTGTAACGCTCACGCGCCTTGTAGCGAACGTTTCCGGTGTCAAAGTCACCGTCCATGCTCGTTTCCATTGCAACGCGAGTGAAGTGCTTCATGCCGTTAGGCACATCAGTCATAAGGAACCACGCATCTGTATCGGTTAGATAGTGGTTTACAACATGACCCTCGGGAACAACACCCATTACGCGAACTGCGTTAATGTCGTTGTCCGCTGTCCCCGGACGAAGTTCGCTGTCCATAATGCGCTTAGCGACAAACTGAAGATCGGGCGGAATAATCATCTTGCGAGGACGCGAGGCGATCAATAGACCACGCTCATCTGTCCACTTAGCAATCTGAATAACCGCCGCTTCAAGCGAGGTTTCGTTGAGGTCAACCGCCGTTGCCGGACGGTTGGAGTTTTTGCCACCGCTAACGAGCGGGTGACCGTCACCACCTGTGACGCCATCGCCCGATGCAGTGAAGAGGTTAACGCCGTCTCCCCCCTGAAAAGCAGCGGTAAATCCGTTGTTAAGCGGAACCACTGCCTTAACCTGCTTCGTATAAGCCATGCCTCTTGCAAGCGCCTTGGTGTAACGAGCAGACAGAGAGTCATACAGGTTGTCCTCCATAGCCTCTTCGGTAATCGAAAAGCCCATAGCAACCGTTTCATGGTTGTACCGCGCCGTGAACGATTCTTGTGCTGCATCATAAGAAATGCCGCTGCCTTCCGGCTTAACCGGAGCAGAGCCAAAGCCCGAAAGCTTTACTTCTTCTTCAAAAGAACGATCCGAGTTTTCCGTCTCGTAGATCTCGGAATGCTCATTGTCGTAACTGGCATACTCAAGACCAAACAAAGCGTTAAGTCCGGGTAGAAGTTCCTTAAGAAGTTGTGCGCGTGAAATAGCCATTAATCAATCCCCTTACACGCCAGTAGCGTTTAAATATGAATGATTGGAGGCTGACCCACTCGACGCTGCGTTAAACTTTACAATAACGTCGGGGAAGGCATCACTTGCAGTTGTGCCAACGGGCGCAAGGCTGTCCGGCCCATCAACAAAGTCAAGAATGCGAAGCGGAAGCGTGTTCGTAGTAGCTGGCGTTGAGGCATCCAAAGCATTCTTGGATTTACCAATTGCCGTGCTACCAGCAGTTTGAACAACAGATGCGTTTAATCCGCGATCTGTAGTGTTCAGTGCTTCGTCACCCTGCATCTGAAATACAACAAATGGGTCGTCAATAACGTAAGCCATCGCATCAGAAGCAACCGTAGACGCAGGCCACTGCGTATTAAAAGTTTTCTGATTGGTCGTGCTTGGCGTATATGAGCAACCCACAAAGATTCCGCAAGTTGTTAGCGCGGTGGTGCCAGCATCCTTCTCGATGTCACCGTCCGCAACAAGCTTTACGAAATCACCATTAAAGATGGCGGTACCGTACCCACTAGCAATCGGCAGTTGCCGAACCTTGGCCGTAAATGAGCCAGAGGCGCTAAGGGTACCAATAGGCCGCGCACCATAAGGTGTCGCTGTAGCTGCCATGATTGTTACCTAAGTTGTTTGTGACCAATCAGGGTACAACCCTTAAGAGTTGCCGCCCCCCATGGTCACACTGGTTTTACGTTCGGGCGCGAAAAGCGGCATCCGAGGATCGTTTTCACGCATAAAATTATTGTCTACTGCTTGCATCTGGTCCCGAGCGCGTTTGGCATAATACTCTTGCCGTTGTTGCACAAACTCTTCAGGCGCCTTACAAAGAAGCAGGCCACCAACTTCGATGCCGCCCTTGTCTGCCCATTCAGAGCCGTGATCGCTCATAATTTGTAACTCGGGATGATCTTCTGCTCGCACTGGTTCCCATCCTTCACGAAACCGTTTAGATGCGTTGGTGTTGTCCATCTGTCCAACCATTGATGTCCTTACCCAACGAAAAACCCAACCGTCCTGCGGTTCGGGATCTGGTAGAATGGAAGCTGGCTCCCAGTTCTTTTGGCGCTCACTGCTTTCGCGAGTGTCGAGTCCACTTTTTTCTTTTGGTGCGCGATCTTTACTCATTGTTAGTTCTCCTTAACTAGCTGTGCCGCATATTGTTGCGGACTGAGACCAAGACGTTTCGCGATGCGAACTTGGGTTTGAGTCAGCTTCACTGTGCGTGGCGCTCCCCCACCAGAACCTCTCTTAGCTGGAGCTACTACGGATTTTGCCTTTTGGCGTTGTGCAACGTCGGCGCTTTCACCTTCGTTGAAATAAGAGGGAAATACTTCCCTAACCCTCGAATCAATTAATTGATAATATTCGTCTGTATCGGGGTCAATACCTTCACTAACAATTTTATCATGCACCCCATACGCAAAACTGGTCATTTCGTAATCATTACCAAACCATGAATTACCCTCTTGCCACTCTACGGCCTTAGGGTCAGGCTCAGGAATTGGATCTTCTTGAGGATACTGTTGCTGATACGCCTGAGCTTGGGCATCCATTTGTCGCTGTTGCTGCACTACAGCAGACTTCCAATCGTTTACAACAGCGCTTGAAACCTTGCCATGATTTGACTCAATCATTTTTGCTTCAATTAAGTTTTTTTGCGCTGTAGCAATTGACTCGGCGTCACCTAACTCATTTGCACGCTTTAGCATGTCTTCTGCTAAGGTGACAGAAACCTTTGCCCTGCCCTCTGCTTGGGTGTCTAATGCAAACTGAGATCTTTTTACAAGCTCAAGCAAGCGTTGGTTTTCGGTATGCAATTGCTGTGTCGCACGGACAGCTTCATCTGACATGCGTTCAGCTTGTTCTTTTGCCCTGCGTTCTTCGTGGTATTCCCACTTTAATTTTTTAATTCGATCTTGGGCACGCTTACCAACTTTTGCAATTTCTGGTTCTTCCGTAGATCCAGTGCTGTCACTTTCTGTTTCTTCAGAAGTTTTGTTTACATATGGTTGATCTTCTTCAGGTGTATCATCTACTACCTCAATTGCAAGATCGTCTTCGTTTTGAATTATATCAGCAGGATCTTCTACTGTATTCTTGACACCAAAAAATGCTTCTTCTTTAGTTGTCATGGTCAGGCCCTTTCAATGCCACGAGGATCTTCAACGACCGCCTCTACGGTGTCGTCATTGATAATGCGAAACTCTTTGCCGTGTACCTTTAGGCGTGTGCCGCTGAAAGCACGGAACACCACCCAGTCACCTACTTGGCAATAAGGACCATTAGGGAAACGATCTGTGTTTGCATAGGCATCTGGCCCCATGCTCATTACCCAGCCTACAACAGTAGCAATGGTTTGTTCGTGTTGATATTTGGCTGACTTGATAATGCCCCCTTCCGTTTTTTCATCTACTTCCGGAAGAGCAATAAGCATCTTGTAGCCTTTCGGCTCAGGTAGCTGTGACGCTTTCCTTTCGGGTGCGTCTTCAGCTTCGACACTTTCAGTGTCTGTGGCCTCTTCAGCCTGAAGCGTGGTCATTAAGACCTCCGTATTGTAAGTGCGCTACGATTTAGCGATGCGTCCTGCAACAACAAATAAATATATAAAAAAAATAAAATCAATACTTAGGCATTTTTTTTCCTTGAAGATCTAGCTTTCACTTTTGCCTTGTCGTTTAAATCACCAAAGTGAAACAAGCGCTGGCTTGTTTTTGTGTGAGTCTTGTTTGTATGCAAGTGACCGTTTGGCATCTTGTGCATGCCCTTGCGCCACACTGTTCCATCTTTCAAGTAATGATTTACGCCCATAGCCATTTTTTATCTGAACCCCTTAGTTTTTTCTGCAATAGGTTTTGGTTGTTTTGAAACACGTTTTTTCTTTTTTGTGTCTGCGCGTTTTTTGGCCGTTGTTCTGTTGTACTCTTCAGCGGACAGCGCCATGATAGCGCCCTTAGGCAAATAACGCTCTCCAGTCTTTGCGCTAGGTTCACCGCTTTTAGTTTGCCAATCTTGTTTAGTCCATTTCTTAAGACTTTTTTGGCTTTTTTTTAATGACATTTTTTTTCCTAGCCTTACCGTTAGTGTAGCCCCCACCTTTTTTTTCGTATGTGTTAACAAGCAGTTGCGCCTTTCGGCCAGACCACTGGCCGGGCTTTCCACCTTTTGATCCCTTCAGGATCTTATTAAAGAGGCGTTTTCTCATTGCAGGTTGAGTGTAGTTACCAGCCTCGTTTACCCGTGATTTTGTTTTCTTGGCCATTAGTCCCACCTTGCGTCTGGGTCGTTCATTTTTTCTTCAAGATCAATAATCTCGCGCTCAAGCCAAGCAAGACCTTCAACTTTTCCCACCATTTGACGGTACTGTTCCATGTTAGCGCATGAGCCAACGGACATTGCGTCAGCAAGCTCATTCATTTCATGTCTAATTTTTTTCCTTAACACACCGAGCACACTGTCGGCCATTCTGTGTTACTCCTTTAATTGATCCATTGCGTACTTGTAACCTTCTGCTTCAAGTTTATCCTGCTCAAGATCTGTTTTTGCTTGTAGCTCTGCTTGCTCAAGAGAAAGCTCTGCCATGTCTACCATCTTATCAGTTTGGAGTTGTTCCATTTTGATCTGGGCATCTACGGCATCTTTCTGTTGCTTAGCAGCAAGCTTCTGTTGTTCAAGACCCATCTTCGCGGCATCGGCCTGCGCCTTACGTTGTACGTCTTGTTCGCGAATTGCGATCTCACGTTCACGCTGTTGGATGATTGGGTCTTGTTGTTGCTGAGCTTGTTGTTCTGCTTGTGCTTGCTGTTGCTTCTTGCCGAGTAACTGATCTGCTGCATCAGCAACAAGAACGCTTAGGCGCTTTTCAATGTCCTGTGGCAATGGCTGATCCATTGGTGGCAGCGGAACACCAAGCTCTTGTTCTACTTGAGCACGGAACTGGAAGCCAAGGTGCTCCCTAATGTGTGCGTCAATGGACGCCATGACAGCGCCACCCATTGGAGAGTTTTGTGCTTCCTGTGCAATCTGTGGATCGTTCCTAAGAACCATGTGAACCCTAATGTGTGCGCCATGGTCTTGATACTCAAACGCCTTGATAGGCTTGAGTATAAGCATGTTTTGATTTTCAGAAACAGGATCTTCTGGTTGAATCTCACTAGGATCTGGCACAATCTTATCTGCATTTGGTATGCCGATAAGCTCCATCATTTGCCTGTGCAGTAGCGGCATGTCGTACAAATCTGGCGACTGTGCCGCAAGCTGTAACGCTGCTTGATACTGCATTATGCGTTGAGATAATGTAGATGCATTTGGATCTGAAACTGGAATAACATCTACACGATTATCAAAATCTTCAGCCTTAATTGCCTGACCCTCTTCTGTTTCGTATGGGTACGCAGGCGAAGTATACTTTTTAATAATTCGCGAAAGAATTTTAAATTCTTTTTTAAGACTAGCATGAACACGCGCTTGAATAGCTGACTGCACTTTCATGGCTCGTTCAAGAATTGCAAGCGTAGTCCCTACCGGCGCATCCTGTCGCATGTCATCAATCTTTACGTCAGCCATTGACGCAAATCTGCGACCTTCTTCTACAATGTTACCAAGCAGTTGGTAAAGAACACCTGAAGGTTCTTTGTATGGCAGGAACGTAATGTTGTCCCGAATAACACCACCGGGCACATCTACATCCCTAAATTCTCCGGGCATAATTGGCGTGTCATCACCTTTAATACGCAGGCCACGGGTCTTTAAGCCTCCCGGTAGGTTTGACAATGTTCCTGCGTCAACCAATTGACGCAGTAAACTTGTAGCAGACTTTGCCAGTCCACCAATCATGTGTATTAACCCGAGGTTGTAAAAACCAATTCCGGGCACATATCCATAATCAACGAAGTGATGAATCTTTTTTCGCATAGGATCGTCTTCATCCCAATTGCGATATATAGAAAGAATCTTGTTCGTTGATTTATCAATTGTAATTACATAAGGCAGCGCAATTCCGTCCGGTGATTCAAAACCGGGTAGATCGTAATCAACATGCATTTCAAGGAGTTGGTGGCGGTCATCTTCCTGCCCGGAAAACGACACACCAGATATTTCATCGTACTTGTCTTTTATTACGTCTACCGAGTGCTCTGGATCCCCAAGATCAACATCACGATAAAAACCACTAACCTGAAGCTTACGAATGTGATTCGAGCTTCTGGTCATTACATGTGTGTAACGTTCTGCGGTATCTAGTGAGCTTTCATCATACGAAATAACAAAGTCTTCTGCTGGCACAAACATGGAGCAAGGCCGGTCCATGGTTGGGTCATAATAAATTTTTCTAAATGCGGCGCCGGAAAGCGGCAAGCTAAACAAAAGCTTTTCTGTTTCTGCACGATACTCCGTCATTACTTCAAGGAGTTGGTAGTTCATGTATTCTTTAACACGTTCTGCCTGTGCAATAACTTCGGGTGTAGTTACGCCCCAGATATGCGCTCTTACCGGGCCGCGAGCAGGAAATATTTCCTGAATGGTTTGAGCTTGGAACCGAACAACAGACTCAGATAGCAGAGGGTGAAAGACTCCGCAGGCGCCAGCCCATGGCGTAGTGCGGTCTTCCATCTCAAGACCCAAGAGATCAAGTCCCTCTTTGTAAGACTCCTCCCACTCTTTTCGGCTTGATTTATCGTCTTCGTACATAGCAACAAGCTTAGATGCACAATGCATCAAGTCATCGTCTTCCATGTACTCAGACAGGTTAGCATCAAAATTTATTTGATCTAAACCCATAAGTGTTTCAGGGCCACCAAAATCAACAGTTACGCCACCATCATCATCTTCAATGACTAGAATTTCATCAGTAGAATCCATAGAAAATGGGTCAACAATTTCAACACCCATTTCTTCTTCGCCTTCTGTGGCACCAAGGATGCCACTAAAGGCATCCAACATTCTATCAATAGCCATTGTTTAGGCCCTCTTGATTCATTTTAATTTACCAAGCCCCCAAACTTAAACGACGGAATGTCGCTAAGAATTTTTTTACGAGCCTCTGCATCTAAGATAATAACAACGTTTTCTATTTGGCTAAGCTCTTTCTGTTTTGGAGTCATTAGATCTAACTCAGCAAGCCCTTCGGATGTAGCATTAATATCCAAATCAAATGATATCCCTGTGCCTCTATCTACTGGAAGACCAGATTGTATTTCTAAGCCAAGGCGCTTTGCTTCTTTTTTTAATATATTCGGAAGAACTTCTCCATACCAATTAAGATTCCCTTTCCATCTCGTATGTATTCCGCGTCTTGGATTGTCAAAATGTGGACGGATATTCATGCTCAGGCGCAACTGATCTGGCGTAATCATAGTAAACCCTTCCGCGCCCTCTGCCGCTGCTTTTCGTAACAGGTCTTGAATCATAAGTCTTGCCCATTCGCTTCCCTTTTTAAACGGAATGTCTTCAGAAGGATTAACAGCCTCTATTAACATTTCGTTGGCAAGCCTTCCAGATTCCAACATTTCAGTATCAAAATGATCTATTTCGTTAATAACACTTTGTTTGGCTTCAGTGGTCATAACAAGAGATTCACTCATACGTTTTTTTACTTTTTTTGTGTACGAACCAAGCGCGTTTAGCGCGTCTGCTCGAATATCGTCCCTACTATCTAAGTGAGCACTTTTCAAGGCGCTTAGTTCTTTGAACAAGCTTTTTACCTCTTCTGGCGCAAACTCACCTAATTCATCCACACCGCCGTTAAGTAATGCATCAGCTCTATATTGGCCTTCGTAGCTGAAGTCTTCAAAGGCGGCCATTTCTACATACCCGTCCATTCGCTTAATAAACTCATCAATAAATTCTTTAGTATAGCCTTCCGAGCGAAGCAGACCTGTTTGTGCAGCTTTTACCTTGGCATCAAAAAATTCACGTTCTGCGTTTCGTAAATCTTCAGACGAATCAACGAGTTTTGAGTGAATACCTTCCTCGCCTGATATTCCCTTAAAATCTCGATCATCTAGTTGAGATCTTGCTTTGCTGTAACCAGAGGTTTCGGTACCGAATCTCTTTTTTGTTTTTCTTTTTGAGTCAGTTGCTCGCTGATGAACATCGCTTTGCAACTCTTCAACAAAGTAAACCTTTCGGGCGCCTGACTGTGCATGAGCAATAAAAAACGGGCGCTTTGATACTCTTGCGTGCATAACCTGATTGTCCACATTACCAAAATGACCCGCGCTTCCAGAAACGTCTTTAGATCCTATTTCTTTAGGATCTAAGTAATACAAAATTTCTTCGTAAGGTGCAGGCGTAGAAGTGTCACTCCTGTGGCGGCTTTCAGGAAAACGGTGTACCGGGTCAGGCCCATACTCAGGCATAAGGCGGCCAACTGTTTTAAGAGGCGATAGAGATTCGGTATCGGAACCTCTGGTTACAGCAACAAGTTTTTGATTTACTTTTGCAGTGAAATCTTCTAAGCTTTGAATTGGGCTGCCAGATTCAAATAAATTTTCAATTGCTACTGCATTTCCTGCGTGTCCCCTTGAAAGTCGTCTTAATAACTGGTCGCTAGTAATACCTTTTGCGGCAATTTCTGGTATTGTTAACTGGGTTCCATCCTTTAATATCAAGGGTTCTTGCATGGTAGATGCCAATAAATCCAACAATGGATCATTGACGGTACGAATTGCTGGAACTGCTTGTTCGTGTGGGCTAAGCACGCCTCGCTCAAACTGCCTTAAGCGATCAATGATACCCCTAAGCCCCGTTGTCTTAGAAAATTCTATATCTTCTATAATATTATCAAACTCTTTCATAGCTTGGTCTGATACTTCTGCGCCCTCCCGTAAAAGCCTTTCTGGATAAGTTGCAAGACCGTCACTGTCTGTTAACATTTTTTGAGATATATAGTCAATAACAACTTTAGGGCTTAATCCAACTAAGTCTTCTCTTCGCAAGCCAAAAATTCTTATATCGGATTCGTATCCACCTAGTCTAGCTTCGTGATCTATAGGGCGGCTAGAGGCCATTTCAAACTGCTTTACTATGTCTTCTACAAATCCTGCCCCTAAGGGGCCACGGGCCACATCTGTATCATAGACAACATCAGCGGCTCTATCGAGGGAGCGAACTTGTCGGTTTAAAGATCTTTCTGGTGCAAGTTGACTTTCTGTTACATCCAGCAATTCATCACGACTAATTTTTTGATTTGGGTTTTGAGCATCAAGCCTTTGAAGATGACTTGCGATTTTTTTTATTCCTCCGGGTTTCTTTTTAAGGTAGGCTTCCCACTGGCTCGGAGTCATAGAATGTCGTGGCGCTCGTTCGATTGTTTCAAGCGCGTTTGATCTCCATAGGCCCGGCAACCCAAGTAACATTTCTCCGGGCCCTCTTTCTAGCTCAAAGCTTGTAGGCCCTGAACCGAGCAGTAACGGTTGCCGAGGAGCTTGCAGCGCTTTACGACCACGCTTACTGCGCTTAAACAGTTCTCTTAGTGCGGCGCCACCGCCAAGCGGGCCAAGTGCCAAGCCGAGCAATCCAAACCCGGCTCTTGCTGGATCACGATTTCTTATCCCATACGCAACGTCTGCTGCATCTATAGTGTCGCCAAGTATCGGTACCATGCTCATACCAACTACGCCTGCTGTTCCAGTCGCAGTTTCTGGCATCAAGTACCGATCTACTCGGTCAAGAAAATCGTCTTCTTCCATCTTAATTACTGATCAAGGATTTCAATAATTTTATTTCCAAAGTGCACCCCACTGCTTCCTTGGCGAGGCAGAACTGGGTCCCTTACCCTTGCAGGGCTTGCAAAAAGCTCAACCGGGTGCAAGCCAACCCTTGGCTCTCTTATTACATCTGCTACTGTGCGCTCAGAAACTTTTCCTGCATACCGACTTGGTTCTAAAAACTGAACTGCATACTGATCTGGAGCGACCTGTACAATTCTTGTTGGCTCGCCTCTTGCTTGTATTTCGCCAAGTCTGTTTAAGTTGGCATCATCTACATAAATAGTTTCTTTTGACTCTGGCTTCATTCCAAAATCATCGCCATGGGCCTTGCGACGAGCCTTATTCCGTATCGTGGTTCCTGTAGGTGTTACATCATACATAGACCCCATGGCGGTTTTAAATCGTTTGAGTTTTTGAGCTTTCTTTATTTGGCCCACAAGGGGAATTAAGCCAAGAAGACCAGACCCAAACTGTAAAGGACTTCTGTTGCGGACACCAACAGCGGCTTCTGCAAGTCCGTAGGGTACTGCCGCCTGCGGAACAAAAGAAGCGGCTATTGCTTCTTCTGTATTAAGAAAAGCTTCTAGTTTATCAAAAAGATCTGGTTCTTCGTCCATTAGTAATACGCTGCCCTACGGTGTCGATAAAACTCTTCTTCTTTTTCGTCACTATCAATTGAAATAAAGCCACCCTGACGAAAACGAAGCAATGCCTGTGTGCCCGAGTCCACTAAGTCGTCGTGGTCTCCAGCAGGAAAAGCAGCGAATTGCTCAACAACTTCGTCTGCCCATCGTGTCTTGGGTGCCCAAACCAATCCTGATGAAAATAAGTCCGACACTGCGTTTACGCGAGCAACTTTATCCTTACCACGACTAGGGGTGTACTCATTTACAGGAATGCCCATCCTGCGTAACTCAAAGATCAGGGGTGAACCAGACGCCTTAGCCTCCACAATAAACGCATCTGGCTCAAACTCCTTGTACATATCAAGAGCACGCGCTTTTAGGTCTGGAAACTCCAAGCGTTCTTGCAGTGCATCCAATAAAATTATGTTTGAGTTTCCATCATCGTCGTAAAACACGCCCCATGTTGTACAAGCGCTGTAATCTGCGGTTTCTTTGGCAAGGAACGCTGTATCCCACGATTGAATTACAAAATCACAGCGTGGTGGAGACTTTTTGTCCCATTCTTTCCACCATTCGCGCTTAATTAGCGCTCCTTCTTCCGATGTGGGATCTTGTTGGTACTGTGCCGACCACTTTGGCACTGGAAGCTCCGATCTTAGTGCCTCTAACTGCTCTAATGGCCAGAATCCGGGCCATAAAGGGCTTCCACTGGGCAAAATTGCAGGAAGTTCTATGACTTCCCACTCATCAGAGCCACCACGCTGGATAGATGACTTCAAAATCTGGCCGGTCAGGTCTTTTTTAGACCATCTCGTCATTACAACGCAGATACTACCGCCCGGTTGCAACCTTTGTCGTGGTCCAGAGGTGTACCACTCGTAAGTTTTGTCGTAAATAGACGGATCATTAAGCGCCGCCTCTTGTTCGGAGTGCGGATCGTCAATAATCAAGATGTCGGCACCCTTACCTGTTACCGCACCGCCGACACCAATAGCAAAATACTCTCCATTCTTGTTGGTGCTCCAACGCCCAGCCGCCTTAGAGTCAGATGCTAGGGACACATTGTTAAAAATGTGTTGATAATCGTCAGATCCAACCAAGTTTCTAACTTTTCTACCAAATCCTACGGCTAATTCTGCGGTGTGTGCGGTCTGAATCACCTTTCGGTCAGGGTATTTACCTAAATACCATGCAGGAAACAGATGAGAAGCAAACTCTGACTTGGTGTGACGGGGTGGCATGTTGACAATCAGGCG
>CAXBKT010000069.1:0-17775 GCA_963976155.1 uncultured Kordiimonadaceae bacterium
GTTCGCCCATATCTGGGGGCGGGTGTGAATTATACGTTTTTCTATAATGAAGACGCCGGCGCACTTGACAAAATTGAGTATGATAACGGTTTTGGGTTAGCTCTACAGGCAGGGATTGATGTTGGTCTTGATGATCATTGGATGATCAATCTAGATGCTAAGAAAATATTTCTTAATACCGATGTGAGTATCAATAATGGTGCGGTTACAGCAGATGTGGATCTTAATCCGTGGGTGCTTGGTGTAGGCTTTGGCTATCGCTTTTAAGCGCCAATAGATACAAGGAAGGCCCTTAATCGCACGGTTGAGGGCCTTTTTTATGTTATGTTACCTGTGCGTGTTTTTGAGCTGTTGGTGCAAGGTAAGTGTCGAACGCTGCGGCCGCGAGGCGGGTAGCTTGAACCGCGTTAGGATTAACCTCTACTCGTGTGCCGGTGATTTCAACTAGGCCATCTTTTTCAAGCTCTAGGAGTTTTTCGTGTTCATTGGCGAAAGTGTTAATATCAATGTGTTCACTTGCAGCTATCACAGAAAGGTCGATGCCTTTGTAGCACATGATATGCTCAATGATCCGCCGACGGAGGAGGTCCTCAGAGTTTAACTTAAGTCCTTTAATTGTCGGAATTTTGTCGTCATCTAAGGCCTTATAGTATGCGTGAGTATCAGGTGTGTTTTGAGAATAGCCTTCAGTGTAGGCACTAATCGCTGACGCACCGAAACCAATTAGTGTTGTCGCCATATCTGTTGTGTAGCCTTGGAAGTTTCGATGAAGTTCGTGCTGTTCGTATGCTTTCGCCATAGAGTCATTCGGTTTTGCAAAGTGATCGAGTCCAATTTCTATATATCCCTCTTGTTTGAGGGCCGCGCGCGCGGTATCGAATTGTTCAAGTCTCTCCAAGCTGTCAGGTAGGCTATTTTCTTGAATGAGTTTCATGTGTTTCTTCATCCAAGGGACATGAGCATAGCCGAAAAGCGAAATTCGACTTGGATTCATTAAAGCTGCGAATCTCACGTTTTCTTCCACCATTTCCCGCGTTTGCTTTGGCAGGCCGTACAAGAGATCAAAGCTCACAGCTTCAATGCCATAGCTTCTGAGGAGCTCGACTGTATGAAAAACTGTTCTGAAAGGCTGAATGCGATTAATGGCTTCTTGCACGGGCGCGTGAAAGTCCTGTACGCCGAGACTGGCTCGGTTAACGCCTTGGTGGGCATAAGCCGCAACCTTTGTTTCTGTGATTTCCCTAGGGTCGAGCTCAATAGCAATTTCGGCACTATCAAGTATATCAAAGCAGCTTCGTACATGGGTCATAAAGTCCCTAAAATCATTAGGGCTAATATAGCTTGGAGACCCGCCACCAAAGTGAATGTGGGTTACTGACTTGGAGGTCTTGAGTTTGGATGCAACAAGGGAGACTTCTTTTTTCAGGTATGACAGATACTCTGAAACAGGTTGATATTGTCGTGTAGCTTTTGTGTTGCATCCGCAATACCAACACATATTTTTGCAAAAAGGTATATGAAAATAAAGGGAAAGAGTGTTCTCTTTAGGTATGGCTGACAGCCAGTTCGAGACCTCCTTTTCTCCAATGTTATTTTTGAAATGCGGCGCTGTTGGATAGCTGGTGTAGCGCGGTATTTGCTGATTATGTTTCAATAACGCTGCATGAAGCTTATTTGGCATGATGATGTATCCTCACTATACATTGGGTCATGCTGGTACCGTAGGTGGTAATTACTCTAACTTACTTGACCATGATCAATGGCTTACAAAAAACTGTAGTGCACTGTCCCTCCATTATGGAGTTTGACATGACAGAGCAGACAGTGAGTGACGAAAGGCATTATCTGTTGGGGGGGTTGCAGCAGTATTTATCTGTCTGCAATACGGTTGTTGTTTGTAACAAAGAACGTTTCCCTTTTGCACAGATATGGCGGGCGATGGAAGATCGATTGGCGGGTCAAGTAATCGAATTTGTGGTGGCTGATCATGAGGAAGAAGGACAGCAATGGGTCGTATTTTCCAGTGGAGAAATACGAAGGCTGGAGGACCCGCCGCGCCGTAGTGATCGCACGTCTGTAATGACAAAGAAGGTGACCCTTCCATATCTACTGGCAGTTCTCGATGATCCACCCCGTTATATTGCTAATCCGGCGCTTATTGATTGGGATTGGGTACCCTCTATTTCACGCTGAAGGCGACCTCTCCGGCATTACTGAGTAAAGAAGCCAAAGCTAATGAAGGTCGTTACACGGATATTCATTCGAGCATCGGCTACAGGAGAATTCTGAAAGTTCCTCGATGTCTGGAATGTCCACATGTGCACCTTTAACATCAATTGATGTTTGCTTGCGTAGCTTATTGAGGGCCCGCGAAAAAGTTTCACATTGCATACCTAGGCGGGCTGCAATCAAAGATTTATCATATGGAAGACTGAATGCTGCGGCATCAGTTTCTGTTTCTGTTGTTCGGCATAGTCGCAGTAAAAAACAGCCAATGCGTTGCGGCGCGTTTTGCATATTGAGATTCTCAATCTCCTGCGTTTGCTGACGACGTTGTCTGGAAATAGATGCGAGCATACCTAACGCCACATCATGGCTCTTGGTAATTGCCGTTTTCAGTAGGGAAGCAGGTAAGCGAAGCAATACGGCATTCTCGACAACTGCAGCACCAGCTGTGTGCATTCCGCCATCCATAATGGCCGTTTCGCCGAAAATATGCCCAGTAGTTAATACGTCAAGAACAGCTTCGTCGCCCTCAATAGTTTCCCTGAAAATTTTAACCCACCCAGAAAGGATAAAATAGAACCATTCAGCAGGATCATCTTGCAGAAAGAGAATGTTGCCTTTTTCGCGTTTCAGTTCTTGCGTAGCTTGACAGAAATCGACGAATAAATTCTCAGGCATTCCTGAGAATAACGAGTGCTCGCGCAGCGCAGCTGTATTATCGACTGCATTTAACTGCAATATAGGCTGCGACATAGGACTTCCCTTCCGTTTGCGGCCATACTCTTTTGGGTCGTAAAGTGCTTCTACATTCGTAGAATAATGTTGCTTCAGTGGTTTGTGAATGCGACAGAGTGGCGCAGTTGATGGCCTGCAACTAGATGGGCTAAGCCAAAGTTCGGCTATTTTGGAAGCTCGAGATCTGTTTAATAGGCCTAAAGTAATTGTGTCTTATTGACGCATATAGGGCTTAAGGGTGGTGAATTGGATTCTGTACCTTTAATATATCCGGCGACCTTAGGTGTATAAATCTGCTTGAAAGGGCGAGTTATGAAGTTGATTGCAGGTTCTTTAGTGAGTGCCATATTGGCCATTACGGTGTCAGTGTCTAGCGCAACTGCTGCGGACGCGGCAAAGGGTGCAAAAGTATTCCGCAAGTGTAAAGCATGCCATTCAATGGAAGCTGGGAAACGCATGATTGGACCGTCTTTGAACGGTGTGTTTGGCCGGAAGGCCGGCACCACTGAGGGTTTTAAATATTCGAAGAATATGGCTGCCCTTAATGTGGTGTGGGACGATGCTGCAATGTCAGAGTTTTTGCAGGCCCCCCGCAAATATGTGAAGGGTACCAAGATGGCTTTTGCTGGTTTGCGTAAACCTGCAGATATCGAGAACCTTCTTGCTTATTTGAAAGAAAATGGCGGTTAATAAGTATTCGACTAAACAGGATAACAAAAAAGGCCCACAGATTAATCTGTGGGCCTTTTGTCTACTTGGGGGAGTTATGTTAGGCGGCGAGCATTGTGGTTTCAACACGCACAGACCGTACAGTGACGATCTGACGGAGTTTGTTCATCACAACACCCGCATGCTGATCTTCAATATCTGAGCAATCAAGTTCAATCCAATGCAGGCCATCCGTCGTGCGCTTTGCATGCAAGGTATCGCATGCAAGGCCGCGAATGGTGAAAAGCTCAAGTACACGTGAAAGCGTATTCACTTCATAGTCTGCTTGCACTGAAAAGCGGGTCCGTGATTTTCCTCTAACAACCATTTTACTCTCCGTCGGGATATTGTCCCGTTTCCTTGTTAATTCCGAACATGAGTGCATATTACTGTGGTTGTGATGGGAAATGGTCCCTCAAATTTGACATTATGCGGATTTAATGGGAAATATTCTCATTGAATGTTAATTTGAAGGGAAAAAATATCGAATGTTGGATGATCTTGATGCACGCATCCTAAATGAGATGCAGAAAGATGCCAGAATACCACTGAATGATTTGGCTGAAAAAGTCTCTTCCAGCCGTTCTGCTGTTTGGCGCCGTATTCAAAAAATGGAAGATGAAGGTATCATCAAACAGCATACCATACTGCTTGATCCGGATAAGGCCGGAGTAGGTGTTATGGTGATTGCGCAGGTTAAAATGCAAGCCCATAGCCGTGATAGCCTGCCTCATTTTATTGAGAAGGTTCAAAATTTCAGAGAAGTGATTGAATGCCATACCCTGATGGGGGACGTGGATTTTTTCCTGAAAATTCGGGTTAAGGATGTGCAGGCTTATGAGGATTTCTTTTGGAACAGTCTTTCCCAAATTGAAGGGGTCCGCGAAATTAACTCGGCTATTGCACTGACTGCATGGAAAGACACAACCAACCTCCATATTGAGCCACGTGCGGCTAAATAGTGCTTTCTGCTGTTGCAGCCTAAGTAATCATGGCGTATAGCCAAGCTTCGATGGTTCCTTTGGTTTTGCCAAAGGCGAAGAGGGAACACGGTGCGCCTGCTTGTCAGGTCAAACCGTGGCTGTACCCGCAACTGTAAGTGGCGAGCGTGTGCCTAATTATTCCACTGGGATGTAATCCTGGGAAGGAAAGGCAAATGTGATTGACCCACAAGCCAGGATACCTGCCATCGCGTCGCCTTTCTGCTGGTCGGGTCAACCATGTAGAAGCGGACCTCCGTGTCGGCGACAATCTCGCCGCTGTGCACGGGGATTGTCAAAGCAAAGACAGACAAGCTCCACACAGTAATAAGTTTTCGCCGTGCAGATTGTGCGGCTAGTATTGTTTGGAATAAAAATGTCTGATTATCTAAAATTTCTGTTGCTCACGTCTGTAGTGGTAACAGCGCCTTCTGTTGCCCAAGAAGCAGATGAAAATGTTGAAGAGCTGGTGGTAACGGCTTCCCGCCGCCCTCAGCCACTTTCAAATGTTGGCGCCAGTATTTCTGTGATTGGGGAAAAAGCGCTCGCCGAAGGACAATATTCTTTTGTTACAGATGCTCTGCAAACATTGCCGAGCCTCGCCGTCAATACCAATGGTGCCTTTGGCGGTCAAACGTCGATTAGTATTCGGGGTGCAGATACATCGCAGACCGTTATTCTGATTGACGGCGTTCAAATGAATGATGTGTCGTCGCCGGGCGGTGGCTTCAACTTTGGCACGCTTGATACAAACGGTATCGAGCGCATCGAAGTGCTTAAAGGTCCGCAGGCGGTGCTATATGGCTCTGACGCTATTGGTGGTGTGGTAAATGTCATCACTAAAACTGGCGGTAAAGATGGCTTTGGCGGCGGCGCTTACGCTGAGTATGGTGCGTTCAAATCTTACCGGGGCGGCGCGAATATTTACGGTGGCACTGAAGCGCTTGGCTTTAATCTGTCTGGCGGCTTTTCCGACACACAGGGTATTTCAAAAGCTGAGGCCAAAAATGGCAACGGCGAAAAAGATGGTCATGAAAATGTAACGCTGCGTGGGCGATTAACGGCGAAACTTTCCGAAGCTTTTGAACTTGAAGCTTTTGGGTCTTATTCGGATAGTGAAACCGACACGGATAGTTTTGGCCCAACGGATGGTCCTGACCAAGCTCTGTCGGACGAATATCTGTTTGGTGCGCGTGCGCATCTTGATCTCGCGGATGGCCGTTTCAATAATACAGTTTCCATCGAGTTCTCTGGTATTGACCGCGCAAGCGTCTCTGCGTTTGGCACATACCCCGGTAAAGGTCGCCGTTTTAACCTTGATTATCTTGGTGTCTATACTCTCTCTGAAGGGTTGTTCCTGACAGCAGGTGCACAGCATGAAAGTGTAAAAGCTGAAACTGTTGACCCGGATAGTATTGATCTGAACAGCGTGTTTGGTGTGCTCGCATACGAGAATGCAGACTTCTCCGTTTCTGGGGGTGTTCGGTATGATGACCATGAGACATTTGGCGATGCAACAAACGGCCAGTTGCGGGCTGCTTACAATTTCGCAGATAGCGGAACAAAAATATTCGCTAACTGGGGTGAGGGCTTCAAAGCGCCTAGTATTAATCAGTTGACGTACATTTGTACTTTCTGCGGTTTAACTGAGCCATCAAGTGATCTACGTCCTGAACAATCAAATGCTTGGGAAATTGGCGCGGAGCAAGCTCTGTTCGGGGATGATTTGAAACTTGGTCTGACCTACTTCAATCAAAAAACCAAGAACTTGATTATTTTTGACTTTGCACAAGGGTATGCAAATGTTGATCGGGCTCGTTCGCGCGGTGTTGAAGTGTCCCTTGACGCAAATGTAAGCGATAACCTGCGCCTTAACGCCAACTATACTTACAATTCAGCAAAAGACACAATTGCTGATGTGCGTCTTATCCGCCGTCCTAACAACAAGTTCTACGTAGCTGCTTCGTGGGATGTGACAGAGCGCCTCTCCACTAATATCTCCCTTACGCATAACGGCGAGATTTTGGACACGGGCGCATCAAGAGTTGATGGCTGGACGGTTATTGATCTGCGTGTTTCATACCAGCTGCTGGGAAATGTTGAGCTTTACGGCCGTGTGAACAACCTGTTTGATGCTGACTATCAGGTCATCACTGGTTACGGTACGCCGGGTATCGCGAGCTACTTTGGTGCACGCGTAAATTTCTAAAGGAGAGCTGATGCGTTTTTTGCCGCGTCATAAGCGACCGAACTTTAGAATTAGAAAATGGGGGCAGGCGCTGCTTGCCTCCATCGCAGCTTTCAGTATGCCCGCGCTGGCGGATAAGCCTGATATTGTTTCCATCGATTTTTGCGCGGACCAATATCTGCTGGCGCTCGCGAATAAATCACGCATTCAGGCGGTATCTTTTGAGGCGGTGGGGCCACGCTCATTCTATGGCACGCGGGCCGAAGGTTTACCCACGGTAAATGGCTCTGTGGAAGAATTAATCCAACTCCAGCCATCCTTGGTGCTGCGCACATGGCGTGGCGGCGCGCGCGCTGTTAAAATTTTGGAGCGCCTGTCTATTCCAACCTACACCCCGACCTTTTTTATGTCGGTGGAACAAGGTTTTGATGTGGTTAAGGCCACGGCAAAAGTGTTGGGTGAAGACGCCGCAGCGGAAGCCCTTGTAGCTGATTATCAGGTGCGGCTGGCTGCGCTGAAAGATGCCCCGAAATACCCGTTAAAAGCGGCCTATATGACGCCGAGCGGCTTTACCGCAGGCACGGGGACTTATGTGAATGATATTATCCATCTGGCTGGTTTTGAAACCATCGCTGATGAAATTGGCCTGAAAAGCTGGGCACCGCTGCCACTTGAAAAAGTGGCATTAACGCCGCCTGATTTTGTTGTCGCCACTTTCTTTGGTGACCCGGACGTGCATGTTTCGCACTGGAGCAGTGGGCGGCATGGTGTTTATAAAAAACTCATGGGCAATTTGCCGGTGATAAATGTACCGAGCCGCCATCTTTCATGCAGCGGTTTGTTTGCTGTGGATGCTGCGGAATTTATCCGCGCGGAGGCGGTGCGCCTTGGGCTCATTGAGGAGGATGCGCGTGATTAAAATACTCCAGAAAAATAGCTGGATGCTCAATAGTGTGTTGCTATTTGCCCTGTTGGTCTCAGGCTTGCTGTCAGGCATGTTTGGACAGGTGACGTTATCAGTTTCCGAATTTGTATCCGCATCCCTTGGTGCAAGCAGTGAAGGCTATAACCTGATTGTGCAGGAACTGCGGATGCCGCGTATATTACTTGGCATGATGGCAGGTGCAACACTCGGTTACACAGGTGCCGCGTTGCAGGGCTTGCTAAGGAACCCGCTCGCCGACCCCGGCGTTGTTGGGGTTTCGTCCTCAGCCGGGTTGGGGGCCGTAACCGCGATCTATTTGGGTGTTGCCGCCCAGTCCACATTTGCAGTGCCATTGTTCGCGATGACAGGGGCATTGGTGGCAACATTAATTCTTATGGTACTAGCGGCGCGCGACAGCAGCGTGCTCACGCTCATCCTTGCTGGCATGGGGATATCAAGCCTCGCGACGGCAGGTGTGTCACTGATGATGAATTTTGCCCCCAATCCTATGTCCTTACAGGATATGGTGATGTGGATGCTTGGTTCCCTTGAAAATCGGACCTATGAAGACCTGATGCTTGCCGGACCTTTCATAATACTTGGTTGGGTCATGATGATAGGGGTTGGGCAAGGGCTTAATGCTTTAAGTCTTGGCTCTGATGCCGCTTATACACTGGGCGTTGATTTGAAGAAGCTTCGGTGGCGAGTTGTCATAGGTACGGCGTTGTCTGTCGGGGCAACGGTTTCAGTATGTGGTGCGGTAGGATTTGTTGGCCTTGTGGTGCCACATTTTGTGCGGGCTTTCATTGGCTCTGAACCAAAGCGCCTTTTACTACCAAGCGCTTTGATGGGAGGGCTGCTGCTCACGCTTGCTGATATTCTTACACGTTTGCCGATTGGGCACGGGCAGTTGCGGCTTGGTGTGGTGACAGCGGTGATCGGCGCGCCCATGTTTATCTATATCATCTTCAAAACGCGGGAGAGCATGCGATGAGCGGTTTGAAGCTAGAGCATGTTGCGGTCAAACTAGGCGGCAACCAAATTCTGGATGATGTCTCGTTTGATGTGAAGGCGGGTGAAATGGTTGGCCTTATCGGCCCTAACGGTGCTGGAAAGAGTACGGCCCTGCGCGCCATGCTCGGCCTTATCAGCGCGGGCGGTGATATCACGGTTGATGGTAGTCAAATCTCGGATATGGACGCGAAGGAGCGCGCGCGTAAAATTGCCTATGTGCCGCAAGGCGCGCCGGTGCACTGGCCCCTGACGGCAGAGCGCACCGTGGCGCTTGGACGTATTCCGCACCTTACCCCTTGGCAGGAGATGACAGTGGCGGATCATACGGCGGTCGAACAAGCCATGCACCAGACAGACTGTTGGGATTTTAAGGACAGGCTTGTCACCACCTTGTCCGGCGGCGAGCGCGCTCGTGTTCTCTTGGCGCGCACAATTGCAGTGGGTGCGAACTATATGCTTGCTGATGAACCAACAGCGTCCTTGGACCCAGAACACCAGTTGCAGGTGATGGATGTACTGCGGTCTGAGGCTAAGCGCGGCGTTGGTGTAGTGATAGTTATGCATGACCTCAGCCTCGCGATGCGGAGCTGTGATAAGCTTGTGCTGTTGCACAAGGGGCGCATACTGGCAGCCGGTACGCCGAAGGACGTGTTGACGGACGAGCATGTGGCGACGGCCTTCAATGTAAGAATGGCAAAGTGGAACGACGGCACGAGCGACTATTTGGTGCCGCACGCGGTGCTGGGCGGCTAACATGGTTGGCAGGGCGCTCATGTTTCAGGGCACAGGCTCTGATGTTGGTAAGTCGGTTCTGGTTGCGGGGCTTTGCCGTGCTTATAGCAGGCGCGGGCTGAAGGTGCTGCCATTCAAGCCGCAGAATATGTCGAATAATGCGGCTGTTACGCTGGATGGTGGTGAAATTGGCCGGGCGCAGTGGCTGCAGGCGGTGGCCGCACACGCTGAACCCACTATCCACATGAACCCTGTGCTCTTAAAGCCGGAGTCTGACACGGGTGCACAGGTCGTGGTGCACGGCAAAGTGGTCGCGAAAGCGGAGGCCGATACCTACCAGCGCCTCAAGTCCAAGTTGCTTGGTGCCGTGATGGAAAGTTTTGAAGCCCTAAAGGCCGAAGCGGACCTTGTATTGGTTGAGGGCGCGGGCAGTCCTGCCGAGGTAAACCTGCGGCAAGGTGATATTGCCAATATGGGTTTTGCCCTGCCCAGCAAAACACCAGTTGTCCTTATTGGGGATATCAACAGGGGCGGTGTGATTGCCTCCATTGTTGGTACGCATACCTTGTTGCCACAAGAAGAGCGTGACCTTATTAAGGGTGTGATTATCAACCAGTTTCGCGGGGATGTGCGCCTGTTTGATGATGGTATAACGCGCATTGAGCGAGATACAGGCTGGCCCTCGTTTGGAGTGGTGCCTTTTCTGCGCTGCGTGCGGGAACTACCTGCGGAAGATGCTGTGGTGCTGGAGCGAAATGCTAAGCAGGCTAAAAGTAGTTTTAAAATTGTGGTGCCTTTGTTGCCGCGTATTGCGAACTTTGATGATCTTGATCCGTTGAAAGCTGAAAAGGGCGTTGAGGTGGTTTTCTGTCCGCCCGGTATGCCCCTACCGCGTGACGCGGACCTTATCGTGTTGCCGGGCAGTAAAAACACCATTGCTGATTTACGTTTCTTGAAGGCAGAAGGTTGGGCAACCGACATTCTGGCCCATGCGCGCGCGGGCGGCGCGGTGCTCGGCCTTTGTGGTGGCTATCAAATGCTCGGTAATCTGATCTGTGACCCAAAGGGTGTTGAGGGGAAACCTGATCATGAAGCCGGACTGGGGTTACTTGATGTCGAGACAGCGATGGAGTCCCAAAAAGTTACAAAGCAATGTAACGCCGAGGTGCCACTGTTTGGCTGTGTGGCCTCGGGTTATGAAATTCATATCGGCGACACCAAAGGTAAGGGTGCTGTCTTTATGAGAGTAGGTGAACGCGCAATAGGCCACCACTCAGGCAATAGGCGCATTTTCGGCACCTATTTACACGGCCTGTTTGAAGATGGCGCTTTTCGACAAAAATTCATGCAGTCGCTCGGCGGAGCAGGCAGTGTGGAAGACCATCTGGTCCGTGTGAACAAATCCCTGGACACTTTCGCTGACGCGCTCGAAGAGCACCTAAACCTCGATCAAATACTTGACCACGCAAAATAATTTATCCAATGCTTTGCTGTATTGACACTAATTGATTGGGGACAACAAAAATGGACACAACGAAACATATTAAGTTTTTAGCTAAGGTGATTTTGATATCTTCATTGTTGACTGCATTTGGAGCACCCTTCTTTGAGATTCAAATGCCTCCTGTTTTGGCGGAGTATAAAGCGCAGGAACTTGCGGCAACGAACGTTGAAGATGATTGGGTTTTATTTTTCGTAGCCCTGCCAATCTTGTTGGTAAACATCGCATCACTGATTGGAATATCATTAAATAAACGATGGTCTGGAAGGTTGTTCGTTTGTACTTCTGTTGCTGCGTTTGCTGTGGGGCTTTTCTTAGGGCCTGTTGTGGAAGACCCGTTTGCCGCTGTATTTTATGATTTCATAGCGGTTTTGACCGGTATGCTTATTAGTCTGTTATTGTTTACAAGATCTGTTTTCACTGAAGATGTTGCAGATATAGACTTGGAAGATACCAAAACTTCTTCACTTTAAGGACTGAAATGCAGGAACTACTTATATATCTCGATATGGCCGGTGTGTTTGTGTTTGCTATATCTGGCGCGCTTGCGGCAGTTCGTAAAAACATGGACTTGTTCGGGATTATAGTTCTTGCGCTGATGCCTGCTGTTGGTGGTGGCACGCTTCGTGACTTGGTGCTTGACCAGCCGGTTTTTTGGGTTGTTAGCAATACATCCATTTGGGTGGCGCTTGTTGGGGCTGGGCTAACATTTTTGTTCGCACACCATCTGGAAAGCCGTATGCGCTGGCTTATTTGGGCAGATGCCGTTGGGCTCGCGCTTTTCTGTGTGGTTGGTGCTGAGAAGGCGCTTGTTGTAACGGGCAGTCCGCTTGTGGCCATCATGATGGGTGTTGCAACTGGCGTTGCAGGAGGCGTTGTGCGGGATGTGATCTGCAATGAAATTCCGCTCGTGATGCGTGCTGACGAGTATTTTTACGCAACAGCTGCCTTCATTGGGTCCATGGCATTTTGCTTGTTGAATTACTTGAAGGTGGACGGCGAGGTAGCGCTTTGGGCATCAGTCGCGGTTGCTTTTGCGTCCCGCGCCATGGCGATATGGCGCGGTTGGCGTTTACCAAAAGCCCTGCATTAGAACTTTAAGATATATCCGTTTTTGGGGCTGGCTTTGCCTTCCAGTGTGTCTCGGTAAACACGGCCCACTGCATCACTGCCGGTTTCATGCACAACGGTGGTCCAGCTGTCTGCTTTTTCAGTGAAGGCAAGCCATGCTTTGGCGGAGCGTTTCATTAGGCCATCTTGACCCCAATCTTCGCTGCGTTTTTTGGCCTGTGCAGGTGCGAAAAATAGTGTGGGTTTTGCGCCGGGCAGGCCATCGTTTGCGCCCATCTTGTCCCAGTGGGAGGCACCAACCGAACAGCTATATTTCAAGTTGTCATTGAAATGCTTGTGTACGCTGCTGCGCACATCGCAACTGCCAGCCATATCGACATAGACAGTTGGTACGCTTGCGTCGAGGGTATCAACCGCGTCGTAGGTAACGGTATGGTCGTATGAGCCAAGACCTTCAACAAAGTCCATATTGCCCGCCGATGTTAAGCCAATGACTTTAATACCTTCACGCTGCGCGAGCAGGAATGCGAGGCCATAAGCTGTTTTGGAGGATGCACTTGAAAGCACGATCTGCTTGGCGCCGTAAAAGGCATTGTCTTCGAGGAAATCATCAATCAGGAAGCTGGTCATGAAAAGCGGCTTGAAGATCATTTGAATATCTTCGCCGTTTTTGCTGTAGCCGGGGTCGGTGGCCGTGTTGGTATAATAATTATAGATGGCACTTAGGTGCGCGCGGTGGGGGGCGGCGTCAAAGAACCCTGCGGGCGATGCTTTAGCTGGGGTTGTGCGCAGGTGTGTTGCCATTGGGTAATAGCCATAGAAACGCTCGCCGACAGCAACGCCGTCGCAGCGGCTTTCAACCACATCCGCAAAGCCCCAAACAGGCACGCAGCCATGGCCATCTGCCGCCGGGAAGAAATCCCAATATTTCATGACATCGCCGAATGCTGCGTAGGTGACATTGTTGGCAGTGAAGGCAAACTGGTCGATAGCAAGCAGGACTTCACCAGTGTTAACTTCAGGTGGGCTTTCTACCGCAACAACTTCAGTATTATGAATGTCATTTCTGTTAACTAAAAACTGTGTGTAAGTCACGTCGTACGCTCCCTCGCATCTGGTTTGATACAGAAGTTAGGGTGTTTGGGTCGAGCGTCAACTAGGCGGTAGTTCGTGGGTGCTGGCGTTGATGAGCCAGTCGGTGAAGGCCTGTATTTTTTGGCTATCGGATAAATGGTCTGCGTAGGCGACATAATAGCCTTTGGTGCTGGTGACAGCGGGGCCAAAGGGAGCTAGGAGCCTGCCAAGTTTTAGGTCATTCGCAACATACATATAGGGCATTAACGCAACGCCGAGGCCGGAGTGAACGGCCTCAATCATCATGGTGAAATTTTCGAACTTCGGCCCGAGCTTTTGCGCCATGTCAGCTTCGCCGCGCGTGGTTAGCCATGTTGCCCATGCGTCAGGGCGCGTGGTCATTTGCAAGAGCTCATAATCGCACAGGTTTGATGAACTAAAATGGCTTGGCGACACAACAGGGATGATTTCTTCGTCGACGATACGGTGGCTTTGATAATGCGGCCAGTTACCATCACCGTAAAGGATGGCAATGTCTGAGCCTGCCTCCTTGAAGCCTTCCATCGATAGGCGAGTGACGATATTGAGCTGTATGTCAGGGTGCGCATCCGTGAATTTACCAAGCCGTGGTATAAGCCAGCGGGACCCAAATGTCGGCAACAAGCCAAGTGTTAGGATGCGATCTTCCGCCCCGAAGCTCATGAGCCGCATGGCTTCCCGCTCCAACGTGTCGAGCAAGGGGGATAGGGTTTCTTTGAACTGGATTGCGGCTTCGGTTGGAATTAGGCGTTTTCTTTCCCGCCTGAAAAGCGTGTGGCGTGCAAAAGATTCCAGATTCCCGATTTGGCGACTTACGGCACTTTGCGTGAGGTTTAAGTCCTCAGCAGCGCGGGTTACAAGGCCGTGGCGCATAACTGCTTCAAAACATTCTAGGGCGGTTAGAGATGGTAATTGTCTTTTCATGAAGGCTTTATAGCAGAAAAATCTACATATCATGAATTTAAATCATGATATTAGGTAAAAAATACGCTTTATGGCCTGAAAAAACACGATATATATGAATAAATATTATTTTAAGATTAAAGGACCTCCACCATGTCTGCAAAGCCACAGTTTAACTGGGAAGACCCGTTCTTGCTTGAGGAGCAGCTTTCTGAAGAAGAGCGCCTGGTCCGGGATAGTGCACGCGATTACTGCCAAGATAAATTGATGCCGCGTATTCTTATGGCGAACCGCCATGAAGAGTTTGATCGCAACATCATGTCAGAGCTTGGTGAAATGGGTCTCTTAGGTGCAACGCTTCCTGAAGAATATGGCGGCTCTGGTGTGAACCATGTTTCTTACGGCTTGATCGCCCGTGAAGTTGAGCGGGTTGACAGCGGCTATCGCTCAGCAATGAGCGTACAGTCGTCCCTCGTGATGCACCCAATTTATGCATATGGATCCGAAGAACAACGCAAGAAATATCTGCCTAAGCTTGCATCTGGCGAGATGGTTGGTTGCTTTGGTCTGACGGAACCGGATGCTGGTTCTGACCCGGGCAGCATGCGTACACGCGCCGATAAAGTAGACGGCGGCTACAAGCTTACTGGTAATAAAATGTGGATTACCAACAGCCCAATCGCTGAGGTCGCCGTTGTTTGGGCGAAGCTCGACGGCAAAATCCGCGGTTTCATTCTTGAGCGTGGCATGGAAGGTTTTTCTACGCCGAAGATCGAAGGCAAAATGTCCCTGCGCGCCTCTATCACAGGTGAGATCGTGATGGACAATGTGTTTGTGCCTGAAGAAAATCTTCTGCCAAATGCGTCTGGCTTGTCTGGTCCATTTGGTTGCTTGAATAAAGCGCGCTTTGGTATCGCTTGGGGCGCACTTGGCGCCGCTGAGTTCTGCTGGCATGCAGCACGTCAATATACGCTTGATCGCACGCAGTTTGGCCGCCCACTGGCGCAAACGCAGCTCGTGCAGAAAAAACTTGCTGATATGATGACTGAAATCACGCTTGGTTTGCAGGCATGTTTGCAGGTTGGTCGTTTGCTTGACGAGGGCAAATGCGCGCCTGAGAATATCTCACTGATCAAACGCAACAGTTGCGGCAAGTCGCTCGATATCGCACGCCTTGCTCGTGACATGCACGGTGGTAACGGTATTGCGGATGAGTTCCATGTAATCCGACACATGGTCAACCTTGAGACCGTGAACACCTATGAAGGTACGTATGATGTGCACACGCTTATTCTTGGGCGCGCACAAACTGGCCTTCAGGCCTTTATGTAAGGTTGATTGATGGCTGGACCCCTTAAAGGACTTCGTGTTCTTGACTTAAGCCGCATTCTCGCAGGGCCTTGGGCTACCCAGTGCCTTGCTGATTTGGGTGCAGAGGTTATCAAAGTTGAAAACCCTAAGGGCGGCGATGATACCCGCACTTGGGGGCCTCCCTTCTTTGATAACGACGGGGAGCCTGTATCCGCTTATTATATGTGTGCGAACCGGGGCAAACAGTCTGTCGGCATTGATATGGCCACAGCTGAGGGGCAGGCGCTTATTAAGCAGCTTGCAGATGAATCTGACATTCTTGTTGAGAACTTCAAAGTTGGTGGCCTAAAGAAATACGGCCTTGATTACACGTCGCTTGCTGAAGCTAACCCCGGTTTGATCTATTGCTCTATCACTGGTTTTGGCCAAACGGGCCCGTATAAAGATCGCCCGGGATATGACTTGCTCATACAAGGTCTTGGTGGGTTGATGAGTATCACGGGTGAGACGGACGACTTGCCCGGCGGAGGCCCCCAGCGCGCGGGGGTTGCCGTTACAGACTTATTCACTGGCATGTATAGTACGGTTGCCATTCTTGGTGCTTTGCACCACCGCGACAAAACTGGCGAGGGGCAGCATATCGATATGTCGCTTCTGGACACTCAAGTGGCGGTGCTAGCGAACCAAGGTTCTAACTATCTAGTTTCCGGTACGGCACCGAAACGACAAGGCAATAGCCACCCAACTATTGTACCCTATCAAAGTTTTCAAACTAAAGATGGCTATATGATTTTGGCTGTTGGCAATGATGGTCAGTTCGCACGTTTTTGCGAGGCGGCGGGCATGTCGGGGCTTGCGAATGATGAGCGTTTCAAAACCAATCCAATGCGCGTGAAGAATCGGGTAGCACTGGTACCGGTTGTGGCCAGTGTCATTGCAGGCCGTACGACGGATGAATGGGTGAATATTCTCGAGAAACATAATGTACCCGGCGGTCCGATCAATAGCATTGATCGCGTGTTTGCCGACAAACAGGTTGAGGCGCGCGGGCTAAGACTTTTGCTAGAGCAGGCGGAAGGCGGCGCGCAAATGCCATCAGTTGCAAATCCAATTCGCTATTCGAATACTGAAATCGAATATCGGAATGCACCGCCAGCGCTTGGTGCGCAAACCGAAGAAACACTGATTAAAGTGTTAGGTCTAACAGCTAAAGAACTCACTAAGATTCGCTCTCAAGGTGCTTTGGGCTAATCTCTGTCATCGAACGTGACACCTAGCTGTGGCCGGGTGTTCACGGACAATTCAAATACATCAGGGCGGCTATAGTGACCAGCAGTGTCCAGTGCCATTGCCTCCTGTAATTGTACCGATAGGTCGATATCACCGGTGATAATGCCTGCTTTATCATAAAGTGGCTCTGTGATGTAGCTGCCGTCTGCTGCAATGATAGCACTGCCGCCCCTGTGAATAAGTGTGTCGTCGCCGCCGGGCATGGACGCGAGCATGGCTTCTGCTTTCGGGGAATTAAAGCCGGTACTTTTGAAACCGTCCATGACGTTTTTTTTGCTCATAACACTACCTGTTGCAAGCACTGCGCAGCGGCCTTCAAAAGCATAGTGGCGGCTGGCAATATGGTTCATCTCTTTTACCATTGGCCATTGCGCAATATGGATGGCCTCGTTTTTTGCATGCATGGCAGCGCGAGCAAGTGGCATCCAGTGCTCCCAACAAATTAGGGTGCCGACGGCCCCCCATTTGGTGTTGAGTGTATCGAGCGTAGAGCCATCGCCTTTCCCCCAGATGAGGCGCTCAGTATATGTTGGCATAAGTTTCCGGTGAGGAACTGTTGCGTGCACACGAGGCTGGAACATGAAGCTGGTGTTATAGAGGGTGTTACCGTCTCGTTCATGAGCTCCGACCGAGAGGACAACCCCTGTTTCGTCAACGACGGTTTGAAGGGCTGCTAGATGCTTGTCGCCTTGAGCTACAGCATTATTGGCGAGGAGTTCAAAAAGTTTTTTGGAGCCGGGCTCGTCCCATATTCCAGCACCCGGCGCAAAATCGAGCCATACGGGATAGCCGGGGAACCAGCACTCAGGAAAGGCTACAATTTCGGCACCCATATTTGCGGCGTTGCGAATGTGGCCAACCGCTTTTTCAATCGACGCTTCAAGGTTCAAAAATACCGGTGCTTTCTGAATAATTGCAGCTTTAACAATATTGCTCATCTGTGCCCTCCAAGTTTAATCAGCACCATACCTAAATTGTACATCAATTGAACAGATTCATTTGAAAACACAATTTTTTGAAATCCTGTGCGTGGAGACAAGCCGGAAACTAATATAGGGGTATTACAATGAACCAATGG
>CAXBKT010000070.1:0-17723 GCA_963976155.1 uncultured Kordiimonadaceae bacterium
TGACAGAGGTTGAAGCGAGCAGCGACGAAGAAGCTGTTGTTGCAGCGGAAAATCTTTTCCTCACTGAAATGGAACGCATTGATGAATGGACTTTCAACGACTTCAACGTTGAAGAAGCCTAATCACACACTACACATAGGGCAGATTGCGTCTAAACGTAAACCTCTAAGATACTGAACAAGCCTGTTGGGTATCGGCAACCCAACTGGCAAGCGCGCGATGTGATTCTTTAAGGCGCTTCTCCGCCGCATCAGTTTCTTGAAAAAACCAAAACCTCTTGGCGTACTCCAGCGGAAACAAAGTTTCCTTCATCACAACACGTGTCTCGCATGCACCCACAGGCACCAATTCAACTGAGAACCACCGCTGGTCTATATCAGACTCTTGGGCGAAACTGACTAACCTCTCCTGCACCGCGTTTGTAACACGCTCTACCGCCTGCCACCGTTTGTACCCACGCCGCCAAAACAAAAGGCGCGTGGTTTCCGCTTCTCCGGCCTCGCCGGTCAGCTCACCAATATCAATCAGTTCAGCTGTCCACCGCGGACGGGTCTCGTCTCCAATAATCCACGGCCAGATATTGCTCGTGCTGTATGGCAGAGTTTCTTCCTGCTCAAACTCGAACGCACCATCAAAAACCATCACCGCCCAAATGATCACCCATAGGGCGCAGGCAGCCAAGGCAAGAACAACGGATTTATGATACAAATTCCAATCTCTGAATCGATCTTTGACTATCATCGCCTATGCTTGACCTATCTTTATTAATTCGCCACTCTATTTCACGAGGTACCATAAACAAGGGGAGCAACAAATGACTATCACACTTATTTCAACAAGTTTTTTAGGATTGCTATTAGTCTATCTATCTTACGGCGTTTCAAAAGAAAGACTGCGTTCCAAAACAGACCTGGGAGATGGTGGAGACCCGGGACTGCTTCGTGCCATGCGGGCGCAAGGGAATTTGGTTGAATATGCGCCAATGGGGCTCATATTAATTGGCTTACTTGAAACCGCGCAGATTCAAAAAGAGTTAGTTATGGGGTTGGCTGTCGCGTTTGTTATCGGCCGATATATGCACGGCCTTATGCTGGGTAAGGTTGAAGGCAAAAACCAATATCGTTTTTGGGGCACTATTTTAACATGGCTCGTGCTGTTGGTAGGCAGCATTCTCGGACTTCTTAAAGGGTACGGGGCAATCTAACCGATACAACATCATGACAAATGGCGGCCTATGTGCCGCCTTTTCTTTTGGTGTAGTTGACGCAGTGCCTATCCGTAACGCATAAGGACGGCGATTTTTGATTGCTGAGTAAATTTTTACCTACCTCAGCTCAAAAGAGAAAGGAGCGGCACGTGAGAGAACTCAACCTGAACAATGCGCCGCTCGTGCTGTTGGATGATAGTCGCCCATACCATAAAGCGCAGCCATCTCTATTATTTCATAGCCCTGAACGCATCATACAGGCCGATACCTTTAAGCAGCTGAGTGCCGCATTTCAATCAATAGACGAGGCCGTAGCGCAAGGTTACTACGTCGCCGGCTGGATTGCCTATGAGTGTATGCAGTATTTTGAGCCAACCCTCGCGCCTCTAATAACTGAAAAAGCAAAAGAACCACTCATTTGGATGATGGTGACCAAACACCGGGTCATAGTATCACCTGCGGACGTTGAAGCCTTGCTTCATAAAGCCGATCATGGGAATGCACGCCAAGCTGAACTTCAAAAAGGTTCGCCTGCACAAACCGAGGAAGAGTATGTAGCCGCGCTTAAAACTGTTCACGATTATATCGTTGCTGGTGATGTTTATCAAATCAACCACACACTCCCTATTCCGGTGCAACTTCAAGGATCTGCAACGAGCCTCTACCGAAAATTAAGGCAACGCCAACCTGTTTCATATGGTGCATATATTGATACAGGCACAGAGAAAATATTGTCTTTATCTCCTGAGTTATTTCTGGAAAAAAAAGCAAGCACCTTAATTGCGCGCCCCATGAAAGGCACCGCACCTCGCGGACGGACACGACAAGAAGATATAAGTATTCAGCAAGCCCTTAAGGACGACGCGAAATCCCAAGCTGAAAACCTGATGATTGTTGATTTGATTCGCAATGATCTCAGCCGAATCGGCCAAGCAGGGAGTGTCACCGTACCAAACCTGTTCGAAATAGAACAATATCCTACACTTCATCAGATGACTTCCATCGTAACAGCCACCGCCCATGAAGGCCTGCGCCCATCTGAGTTGCTTGCTGGCATGTTCCCGTGTGGTTCCGTCACTGGGGCCCCAAAAGTTCGGGCGATGGAGATTATTCAAAGCCTCGAAACAGCCCCGCGCGGTGTTTACTGCGGCACTATTGGACATTTCAGTCCGAGGACTTCACTTCATGAGGAAAGTTGGTGCCTTAATGTACCGATCCGAACCCTCATTCTCGAGAATACTGGCGCCGGGCGCCTAAGCGTTGGCAGCGGCGTAGTGGCGGATAGTGACCCATACAGCGAATATCAAGAGTGTATATTAAAAGCAGCCTTTACTGATAAGGACCCAATCAGCTTTTCCCTGATCGAAACCATGCACTATTGTAATGGGGAAATCGAACAATTACCCGTGCATTTAAATCGCATGGCTACCAGCGCTGTCTACTTTGATTTCAACTATCAGCAACATAGGGTCGAAACCGCAATTTTCGACCATATCAAAACTGTTACCCCAACAAAGGAAGCGCGGCGCATCAGACTTCTTCTGGGTAAACACGGTGCAACAACTGTCACAAGCAGCATAATAGAAAGCAGCAACGATGAGACGGCCCAGGCCCCTCTATCGGTTTGCATTTCAGGGACCCAGACCTTCTCAGGCGATCCCTTTTTATTCCATAAAACCACACATAGATCGTTATATAATCAGGCAACAATAGCTGCAAAAGACATGGGGCATGCTGATATTCTATTTTTCAATGAAAAGGACGAGCTAACAGAGGGCGCTATTAGCAATGTTTTCATAAAAAAAGACGGGATACTTTATACCCCGCCGGTAGATGCCGGTTTGCTACCCGGCACCCTGCGGGCACGCCTTCTTGCAGAACAATCCAACGTTGTTGAAAAAACTCTCAGCCGAGATGATTTGATGACAGCTGACACGGTTTACATTGGCAACGCCTTAAGAGGTTTGCGGGCAGTAACCTTAACACCAACTGTATGGCACCTGAGCGAGTCTCAATAAATACGCCGCAGTGATTCGTTAATTCGACACACTATACCTTCAAATAATGCTCCCTTAATATGAACAGCATAGTTTAAAAACAATCCGTCTGCTGCCCCTAAAAACTCATTTTTTATGGGGGAATCATAGCTTGTTAAAAAAAGAAAAAAACGAATCGCCCACGAAAAACTTTAGATAATTTATATTATCTTCGATTCAGTAGGTATTTTACATGTGTGTTAACTGCTTTTTTACGGGTGGCTATTAGATTGATGGTGCTGAAGGGAAATCAATCCTTCCATCACGTAAGCCAGTTAAGAGTTAGTGTATGCATTCAATTTCAAATTCTACCTCCCATAAAACCCTCACAGATTTTGAAGGTAGCAATATATCTGAGCAAAGCCGGATGCTTGCGACCAAATTATCCAGCCATATGGGAATCGAAAACGCCCTACAAGTGAGCGAGCGAAACCAATGGCACGGTGTTGTCGCTGCTTTGAATGAAATAAAACAAAACCAAAACCGGCGGAGTTAACTAGTCATCACAGACTAGTGGTCAGCCGGCCATTCATGAACATACACCACTGATATTTTTCTAAGAAACCCGCAGTAGAGAAAGGAATTTATTTGACTCTGCCTTATATTAAGTTATATTATCACATAATACAATACACGTAATAACTGGTAATTTTACCATCAAAAAACAGGTGGGTTTTTCTCCCAAAACAGGAAAATTTAAAATTTTGCTTGGAATCGCTGAATATTATTGGATTATAGGCGCCGAGCTGGACCACCCTTCTCAAATCTGTGACCTTTCGTGAAAGCGAACGTATCAGATAAAAATAATAGATCGCTCTGCTTTACCTTACGGTATAGTTTAAAGGGGCGGCGAGATTGAGCAAGAAATTGCGATGTGGTCGGCACAGTTGGGAGAGGTACGGGAAAGCCTTTAACAGATGCAGAGCGTGAATCGATCGGATGGTTTACTGTCCGGTCATGGTTTACGCGTCGGCTTGCTCCCAATTTATAGGGTAAAGGTTTGGGGCCTATATAGGTTCTGGTCTTTGCAAGGTTTAATCCGCCGCGGGTGCGCCTCTTGGGCTATCCCCATGAGCTCATGTAAGGGCTAGTCCGTGGCTTTGTTAAAACCCATGTGGGCAGAAAATGGATAAGGCTAAAGTGAAACGTATAGCTGTATCAACGGCCGCAGTTGCCTCAATCCTTCTGGGAGCTACTGCTATTAATGCGCAAGATGCTCGTTTGAAGTCGATTGTTGACGAGGTAAACCAAGCCAATCAAATCGCGCAAGCTTCTCAAAAAACTATTGATGGTGTTGCGGACTCAACGAATAAACTTTTCACCGAATATAAAGGTGTCTTGAAAACCAACGCAGGCCTTCGTGCTTATAACGCTCAACAACAGCGCGTTATTACAAAGCAAGAAGAAGAGATTGCGAAAATTCAAAACTCTATTGGTCAGATTGATGAGATCAAACGGCAAATCACGCCGCTCATGCTCAACATGATCGAAGACCTTCGTGAGTTTGTCAGCAAGGATGTTCCGTTCCAGCTCACAGAGCGTGAAGAGCGGGTTGAAAGCCTTGTTGCTGCGATGGATAATCCAAACGTAAGCGACCCTGAGCGTTTCCGTGTTGTGCTTGAAGCTTATAAAGCAGAAGTACAGTATGGCCGTACAGTGAACGCATATGAGGACACGCTTCCTGATGGGCGTTCCGTGAACTTCGCTCGTGTTGGCCGCGTTGGCTTCTATTATCAAACAAAAGATTCTGCGGAAACTGCTGTTTGGGATGGTGCTAACGGTACATGGCAACAGCTTGGTGCTGAATTCACTGCGCCTATAAAACAGTTGATCCGTATGGCTCAGCGTCGGACGCAGATGGACCTCGTAACTTTACCAATCGCGGCTCCACAGGGGAATTAATCAGATGAAAAAGCTTCTTACCTCAGTAGCGCTCATAGCTGTTGGTTTTACAGCAGGCGCACAGGCACAAACAGCTGATTTTGGTGCCCTATTAAATAAAGTACGCGAAGGCCGTGTCACTGAAAGTGCACAGCACAAGCAACGCGAGGCTGAGTTTCTTCAGCGCAAAGATCAGCAGCAGAAATTGTTGCAAACTGAGCGCCAGACACAGCAACGCTTAGAGCGTGAAAGCGCGCGTCTCGAAGATATCCGCCGTAACAATGAAACAGAGATCACGCGTCAGCTTGAAGTTCAGCGTGAACGTCTTGGTCAGCTATCTGAGCTCTTCGGTGTTCTACAGCAGGCTGCAGGCGATGCTCGCTCTGTAATTTCTGGTTCACACGTTTCTATCGACAATGCTAGCCGCATGACAGAAATCGATACACTTGTTGCTAAGGCATCAGATTCAGCTGAACTTCCAACGCTTTCAGAAATTCGTGCATGGCCAGCTCAAATGATGCTGGAAATGATCGGTTCTGGTCAGGTTAAGAAATTCAACCATGAAGTACGTACGGTAACGGGTAACACTGAACGTGTTGATCTAGTTCGTATTGGTGACTTTGGTCTTGTTGGCGGTGGTCAATATTACCAGTTGAAAGCTGATGGTTCTGTTGAAGAGCTTCTTCGTCAGCCTTCGGATCGTTTCACTGGTGACATTGCACCATTTGAGTCAGCATCAAGCGGCATTCACGCTCTTGGTATTGACCCAACACGTGGTCAGCTATTGAACCTTGAAGTTGAGAAACCAACACTTCCTGAATATCTTGCTCAGGGCGGTTTCATTGGTTACCTAACTCTTTCTCTAGGTGCTATTGGTGTTGCTCTTGCAATCTTCCAGTGGCTCTACCTCACTATGGTTTCAGGTAAGGTTAAGAAGCAAATCCGCTCAGAAACAGCTAACACAAACAACCCACTCGGTCGTGTGCTCGCTGTGTATGAAAACAACAGGAATGTTGACGTGGAAACACTTGAGCTCAAACTTGATGAAGCAATTCTGAAAGAAACACCAGCTCTTGAGCGCTTCCTTACGATCATCAAACTGATTTCCGCTGTAGCGCCTCTCTTTGGTCTGCTCGGTACAGTGACTGGTATGATCGCGACCTTCCAAGCAATCACACTCTTCGGTACAGGTGACCCAAGCCAGATGGCTGGTGGTATCTCTGCTGCCTTGATGACGACTGTTGAAGGTCTTGTTGTAGCCATTCCAACCCTTCTGATGCACAGCTTCGTGTCAGGCTCTTCTAAAGGCGTGATCCACGTTCTTGAGGAACAGTCTGCAGGTATCATCGCTGTACATGCAGAGAAAGAGCACGCGAATGCTAGCGCTTAGTCAAGCATTTGACGCAATCCGAGCGTTCATGGAGCGGGGCGGCGACGTCCTGTTCCTGATCCTCGCGGTTACGTTCATAATGTGGGTGCTAATTGTTGAGCGCATCTGGTTCTTTGCTCTTGAATTTAAGAAGCAAAAGAACCGTGTGATCGATGCTTGGGAAGCACGAAGCGAGCGGAAATCTTGGTACGCACATAAAATTCGTACGGCCATGATTTCAGAGGTTAACCACAACCTGTTTCAGGGTGTGAACCTTATTAAAACGCTCGTTGCCCTTTGCCCTCTAGTTGGGCTTCTGGGTACCGTGACCGGTATGATTGATGTGTTTGATGTGATGGGTTCCCAAGGAGCTTCGAACGCACGTGCCATGGCGGCAGGTGTATCGAAAGCAACAATCCCGACAATGGCGGGTATGGTTGCTGCGCTTTCTGGGGTATTCCTGAGCACGTACATTGAGCGTCGCGCGAAACGTGAAGCGGAACGGCTTGAAGACAGCCTGACCACGGATCACTAGACCTGATTTGGAGAGTAACCAATGCGTAAATTCTCAAAGGGAGAGGACGAAGCTGAAGTTAACATGACCCCGATGCTCGACATCGTATTCATCATGTTGATCTTCTTCATCGTAACAGCCTCTTTCGTTAAAGAATCCGGTATAGAGATTAATAAGCCGGAGGATAATAATACTCAGAATGATCCTCCGCCACCGGACGATGAAAAGCGGGCTATTGCTTTTGTTATTGATGGAAACAACCGTATCACTCACGATTTTCTTCGTATTGATATTTCCTCGGTTTCTTCCATCATTAAGAAAGAAAGCGTAGAGCGCCCGGAAGCGCCGGTCGTAATTCAGGCCGCAGAGGGGTCACACCTGGGGGTTTCTGTTCGCATCTATGATGCAGCGAAAGCCATCGGTATTGCCGATAACCAGATTGTTCTGACACCTAAGAAATAATCGCTGGCGGGGTAACCCCCGCCATTCAGGGCGAAGCGCCTCAAAGGGCGAAGTGGAGAAAACCATGCGTAACCACGCACAACAGCAAGAAGAAGAAGCTGAAATAAACATGACCCCGATGCTCGACGTCGTGTTTATTATGCTTATTTTCTTCATTGTTACGGCGGTCTTCGTAAAAGAGGCCGGGATCACTGTTGTTAAACCGGAAGCAGAAACTGCTGTTACACAAAAGCAGGTCAGCGTTCTGATTGCGGTGACTGCAGACGGTGAAATTCATATTAACCAAAACCCCATCAAACTGGACGCTCTGCGTACAACGGTGGAAAAGTTGGCTGCTGAAAACCCAAAAGGCTCTATGGCCATTCAGGGTGACGAAGAAGCTGACGCTGTTTTGGTAATGAAAGTCTATGACGCTATCCGTGAGGCAGGCGTTGATAGAATAGCTATAGCTACGGAGAAGAAGTAATGATTGCTCGTGTAGCCACCTCCCTAGCGGCAGCGGCAGGCGTCACTTTTGGACTATTCCTGGTGATGAACTTTCTGGTTGCTGGTGACGGTGAAGTAAATATTGACGACGATAAACAAATTCGTTTTATCGACGTTGTTCAAGACATTGACGAACAACCACCACAGCGTAAAGAGCGTATTGTGGAGAAACCTCCGGAAGTAGAAACACCTCCGCCAGAAATTGACACACCACAGGTAGACCTGAGCGGCCCAGATAAGCTGAACCTGTCTATTGGCCGTGCAAATGCTGGTGCTGGTGTGGACTTAGGTTCAATTGACCTCGGCCCTAGTTCTGATGGAGACTATCTTCCGCTCGTTCGTGTACAGCCTCAATATCCTCGTCGTGCAAACGAGCGTGGCATTGAAGGTTATGTTATAGTGGAGCTAACGGTTGCCGAAGACGGTACTGTACCGCCTGAAAGCATCATTGTTATCGAAGCAGATCCTAAGGGTTACTTTGAACGCGCAGCGACAAAAGCTGCTCAAAAGTTCAAATATAAGCCGAAGGTTGTGAACGGTAAGGGCCAAAAAGTAACAGGCGTGCGCTATAAGTTCACGTTTGATCTGGCAGACTAGAAGGGGGCAGGAGAAAATCATGACTATGATCAAAACCATGAAATCCTTGCCAATGACAGTAGCGGCTGCAGCTATGCTTGCCGCGTTGCCATTGCCTGAAGGTACACCATTTGTTGGGGCAAAAGCGGCTTTCGCTCAGGACCAACAAAAAAGCCAAGCAAAAACGCGTAAAGTGCCTGCTATGAGCATTGCTTTCCACAAGAAAGTACAAAAAGCACAAGAAGCGATGGACCTTGGTGATCTTGCGAGCGCAAAGGAAATCCTTGAGGATTCTCTCGATTCACGCAAAATCAATGACTATGAGCGCGCCACAGTATGGCAGTTCCGGGCAATGGTTGCGTTTGAAGAGGAAGATACACAAGGTACAATCAACGCTTATGAGAAAATCCTTTCATACAAAGACAGCATTCCCGAAGCTTTGGAAATGCAAATTATGTATGGTTTGGGCCAGCTATATTTCTCTGACGAGCAATATGACCAAGCCCTAAAGTATATCGAGATGTGGGAATCTCGTGTTGCTCCGGATTTGATTAGCGTTAACCACTTGGTCTTTATCTCGCAGCTTCATTATACGCGTTCTGATTTTCCTAAATCACTAAGCTATATCACGCGGGCGATCGATACCGCCAACACGCTTGATACCGTTGAAGTGAAAGAAAACTGGTATGGCCTTGCTTTATCAGCGAACTGGGAAATGAACCAGTATGATAAAGTACGTGATGTGCTGGAAATCTTGCTAATCAACTGGCCTAAACCAATTTATTGGATCCAGTTGGCGGGTGTTTATCAAGAGCTCAATGATGAAAGAACATCATACGCTCTTACAGAGGCAGCCTATAAACAAGGCTTCCTTGACGATAAAGAGGTTCAGCTGGTGCAAGTAGCCCAAATCCAAATTGCCCGTGATGCGCCGATTAAATGCGCGTGGGTTCTGGAAAAAGCTATGAAAGAAAAGCGTGTTGAGCAAACTGGCAAAAACATGCGGACCCTTGGCCAATGCTATATGCAGGCAAGTGAATACCAAAAATCGATCGAGCCTCTAACCGAAGCGGCAACACAAGAAGCAGATGCTGACCTGTGGTTCCAAATTGGGCAGGTGCAAATGCAGCTTGATAACCTACCGGGTGCTATCAACGCACTTGATAAGGCAATTGCCGAGCTTTCTAAGGAAAAGGGTGAAAAGGCAACTGACAAACGTTTCTCAGCGATGATGATGCGTGGTCAGGCGTTAACCGAGCTAAAGCGCTTCAAAGAAGCGACACAAGCCTTTGACGCAGCTAACCGGGTCACTAAAGATGCCAAAGATAAGAAAGTTATTCGCCAGTGGCGTGCTTATCTTAAAGGCGAGCAAGCCCGCGAGGAAATGCTAGCCGGCCGGTAAACTTTTCTTCATAACAAATATTAAAACGGCGTCTTTTAGGCGCCGTTTTTTGTTGCCTACCCTCCTTTAGTTTAGTATTGTTATATCATAACATTTATGGAGGACCTTATGACTTATGCTCGTATTTCTTCTCTCTCGGCACTACCAATCAGTGCTGGAATTACATTCGGCTTATTTCTAATAATGACGTTACTCGTGGCTGGAGATGGTATCGTCACCATCGACCCGCGCGAAATCAAGCCCATCATCATATATGACGAGGTTATTGTTGACCCCCCGTTGAGGGCAGAACCTGAAGTGCCGAAACCGCTCGAAACTATACCTGAGCCACCGGTTCCTATCCCAACCTTTGACAGAGATACTTCAGGCACCCCCGGCATACCTGTTCCTACCCCCAAATTTGATACGCCCAGCGGTCCCACGGGTTGGGATATTTTAACAGATGGAGAATATCTGCCTATCGTGCGTGTTGCACCGCAATACCCAAGACGTGCTCAAGAGCGCGGGATCGAGGGATACGCTATTGTGGAGCTAACTGTCGGCGCGGATGGCAGTGTCCCTTCAGAAAGTGTCAAGGTAATCGAAGCAGAACCAAACGGCTTTTTTGAAAGCGCAGCAATAAAAGCTGCCCAGAAATTTAAATACAAACCAAAAGTCGTGAACGGCAAAAGCCAGCAGGTCACAGGCGTAACCTATCGTTTCAGCTTCACTCTAGCCAACTAACACATATAAAATAGGAAGGTATAAAATGCGTGTCAAACAAAAGCACACTGATTTCGCATCTGTAGAGATGCCCCCGTTGTTAGATGTTGTCTTTATCCTCTAGGCATCAAAAAGAGGCACCAAACAGTGCCTCTTTTGCTATAGTATCATTCTTCTAGTCGGTATCCCGCGTCAATTCTCTAGCGCATCATATACCAATTTTCGCATATCTTTCCTAAGCGGGTAAAGACCTGATGGCAGGATATTTGTCATCATCATCGCGACAACATCTTCTTCTGGGTCAATCCAAAATAACGTGTTTGCCATACCGCCCCAAAAATATTCGCCTTTGCGACCTGCGCCGCCGGCTTTCTCAACATCTTTCACGACAGCAAAATTAAGGCCGAAGCCTAAACCCTGTTTGCCGCCAGCAATTCCAGCGAGATTATCCGGCAACTGATCCTGCCGCATCATCTCTACCGTGCTTGTCTTTAGAAACCGCGTGCCGTCCAACACGCCGCCATTTGCAACCATTTGGGCAAAACGAAAATAATCAAGCGTGGTTGAAACGAGACCACCCCCCGCTGACAGAAAAGTGGGTTTTTGAGTAAAGTCGCTGTACATGTCGCCCCGGTAAGCTGTTAGCCCTTTTTCCGTGTCGACCGCGTAAATCTCAACAAAACGATAGAGCTGACTACGGTGCACCTGAAACCCCGTATCTTTCATACCCAAAGGCCTAAAGATACGCTCCTCTAAAAAGGCATTCAGCCTTTGCCCTGACAAGACTTCGATCAAACGCCCTTGCACGTCTGTCGCCAAAGAGTAGACCCAAGCCTCACCCGGTTGATACAAAAGCGGTTGCTCACCAAGCTTGTCTACCAAGGTTTTCAGGTCAACATCTTCCTCAAATAGCCCTGCGCCGCGGTATGCGCGGTCTACAGGGGTGTCACCAAACAAACCATAAGTAAGACCGCTTGTGTGGCGCATCAGGTCTCGTATAGTCATCTCACGTGCTGCAGGCACAGTTTGAAACTTGCCGTCTTCATCAAGGCCCGCAAAGACACGCTGGCTCTTAAAGGCTGGCAGATATTTAGAAACCGGATCATCAAGCTGATATTTACCTTCTTCCCACAACATCATCATGGCAACACCAGTGATGGGTTTTGTCATGGAATAAACCCGGAAAACAGCGTCCGTCGGCATTGGTGTGCCGGCTTCTTTATCCATCATGCCATATGATTTTAAGTGCACAAGTTCACCGCGCCGAGCTACCAGAGTTGTGAGACCTGCGAGCTTATTATCATCCACATAGGCCTGAAAATGCTTTTCTAGCTCAGCGAGCTTGGCGGGGTCAAAACCCATGCGTTGGGGCGGAGTTAAATCAACAGCATAGGCGCTCACCGAGAAGCTAACCAAAACCATCAGAGCCAATAATCGCTTTATCATTATTTTTCCTCCTACGCATTGCCGTCACGTCCACCCTACAGGTCAGACCTGTACCTAAAATGAACTGGAATTTAGCCCAAATTATGAACGATTTTGTTAACAAGTGAACTAGTTCGATACTGGAGCAAACCAACCGACAATGAACTGAATGGTCCAGCCACATTCCTCTAGCCCCCCAATTCACATGGAAAGGTAGACAAAACAGACCGGTATAAGGATATTTCTGCTGGTGGAAGCGCCCTTACAGGCACTAGACCCTGCTATATAGGCGAGATTGAGTTAAGGGTGTTGAATACAGTGTAAGCCTGCCTGGCTGGAAGCCCAAGCAGGCTTACACATACATAAAAGAACTATTTAGCAACCTCGCCCTTTAGCATGACAAGTTGCGGATCAAGCATCGTATCGATGTTATCTAGTGGACTAGCTTTATAGGCAACCAAATCAGCAGACTTACCCTTCTCTAAGGTACCGATCGTATCGCTTAAGCCCAACAAATCCGCGCCGTGAATAGTTCCTGCGATAAGCACGTCCTTTTCTGACATGCCAGCTTTCACCATCAACTGCATTTCTTTTTTGCTGGCTTGATGATTTTCACCGCTGAAGTCAGACCCCATAGCAATTTTAACGCCTGCTTTATAAGCACGCATCAGACCCTTAATTGTTTGTGGACCAACGCGCCGCGCTTTTGCCGCCACCGCTGGTGGAAAAAAGCCTTCCTCATTACCCTTTTCCGCAGCCCAATTGGCAACTGTAAGGGTTGGCACAAGATAGGCCCCGGTTTTTTTGAACAGTTTGATACTTTCATCATCAAGATAAGTACCATGCTCGATACTATCTGCACCTGCCCTAAGTGCCGCATTGATACCATCCGTACCATGCGCATGCGCCGCTACTTTACGCCCCATTGAGTGAGCAGTTTGCACAATAACATTCTGCTCTTCTTGCGAAAACTGCTGGCCAGTACCCGCAGCGATATTGCTCATAACCCCGCCCGTTGCCACATACTTGATAACATCAGCACCATTCTTCACCGCTTGCCGGACCGCACGGCGGCAATCTCCAACACCATCACAAATCGAGCTATTACTTGGAATAAGGCCCGGTTTAAAACCATTAGCATCACCATGCCCGCCAGTTGGGGACACTGTATTCGTAGCTGTCAGAATACGCGGTCCAGGAATAAACCCATCCTTGATACCGTCCCGCAGTGCTACAATGATATCCCGGGAACCGCCTAAATCACGTACAGTGGTGTAACCTGCTAGCAGCTTCATACGAACCGCAGGTACAGCCATGACAGCGCGCTCTGCTAGAGATTTATATACGACATCTGTGCGCGCTTTTTTCCTATCCGGTACGGATGTCATGTGCATGTGAGCATCTATTAAGCCGGCCATCACAAAACTGTCTTTAAGGTCAACAACCTCTACATCGTCGCCCTCTTCAGTTTCAACCATATCAGCAGCTATATAGCCCGCCTGTACTGACTGGATAATTTCATCCTTGATCACCACAGTTTGAGCTGAAGTTGGCGCCTGTCGTGCATCAACGAGCAATGTGCCAATATGTAAAACTTTATAATCCGCCGCATAGCTTGCGGTTGCTGGATAAAGTAACGCCCCAAGGGCTAATGTTATTTTAAGATACCTTAAACGCATTCTAATGCCTCCCTTCACGAATATGTTTCATATGAAACTAATATCGCAAAATGAGCGGCACGTCACTGAAATACTTGAAAAGGAGCAAAATCGACACTTGCACTTTTGCCCTCTTCATGAAAAAGACGTGAACTATTCTATCTCAGCTACTGCATCACTGCCCTATTTTTGGCCCTCAAAAGTCCAACCCAATTATGTCAGTTGCTTTAGTATAATTTAACTATATTGCAGTAATGCTGGAACAGACACACTTTATGACAAATTCCGATCCCTGTCGGACCGTAGGAGAACCACCATGTATCTTGTAAAACAAACAAGGCAGATACATCGGCTATTAATCACTCTATCTGCTGGTATTTTATCCAGTATTCTAATGCTTTCCGCACCTGCTTATAGCGATGACATTGGTGATTGGCGCAAACAAGTTTCAAAAACATTTGCGAAAAACCACATTTACCCTCGCTCCGCTATTGCCCGTGAAATTGAAGGCAGAGCCCGTGTACAAATCATTATATCCCGTGCAGGCGAAGTCCTTGATTACGAAATCATTGAATCTTCCGGTGAAGCCGTATTGGACAAAACGATCCCGCGGCTAATGAAACGCGTAACCCCCCTGCCAACGCCGCCAAGCAGCCTAGAAAACAGCGACTTAACCTTCGTTATACCGATTACTTGGCAAGCGAAGTAACACAAGACAACACCACCAAACACTCGAAATGAGGCTCCTAGAGCCTCATTTTTTATGATGGCCTCACATCCAAGCTTCTGAACCCCCAACCACAAATACTGTACTTGCTTTATCGCATAGCTTTTATCACGTGTTTTTAGGGATATATGAATAGATTTTGGGAAGTTACTGCGTGAAGCAATGAAGGACTTAGGGAAAACATACCGAAAGCAATATATGCCAAATCGGTTCTTATGAAGATGTTGAATTCGCCGCATTTTGTAACACCAACGTGTAAAACCTAGCGGTCAAAAACACCTTATACTTCCATAACTTATTGATATAAAACAATAATGCAGAAATATTGGTGCCCCCGGTCGGAGTGTACACTAAATAATATAATCAGTTTAAAATCTAATAACCTACTGTATTACATATGTATTATAAAAATCAAGGTGCCCCTCAACTGGAACTTTTGTAACACCTAGTTGTAGCAGTTTGTAACACCATAAAAACCACTCAATTCTTGGTCAATACTATTAGATGATCAAAGATCCATGCCCATATGGCACCTACAAATGAGTATTGATCAGATTGTGGCAATTAACGGCTGCACTAGAGCTTTTGACTAATCCAAACGGCCGCTTCAAAAACTACAGTTTAGCGATGAGCCATTATCAGTACGCAAAGGAAAAGACAGTTTACCTGTCGGGGAGAGCTAGAGTTTGTTGCATGACTAAGAATAGAATAATGCTCAAACCAATAACACCGCAGTAAATCCATTCATCACATTAAACGAGATGATAAACGTCATCACGCGTAAAAATAAGTGAAATAGAAATAGCGGCAATGGTTTTTAGCAGCAGTTGCAGATAAAGTATGAGATAGGAATGTATGATTCTGTTCGTCAAACCGTAGCCCCCCTTTTTTTTGGGGGGGGGTGACCCGCACTATAACCTCCTGTGGTAATATGAGTAGATATGATACCGAACACTGGGCGGGTAGACCACCCCATTAAGGTAACACCTATCGGCAAGCGAGAGGGTTTCCATCTCAACCACAAGAAGTACGGCGGCTTTACAAAGAAGAAGGACCTACGGTGCGCAAACAAACTGATCGCAAGCGTGCCATTGGCACTCGACCTCCGATTTCTGTACCGTCACAGGAGGGCAAACTTGATCGCTAGACTTCAATTAATGACAGCTTTATTGATGGTCAGCGGTTCCACACGCTGTGTGTTGCTGCCCATCATAGCCGTGAGTGTTTGTCATTGGTGGCTGACACGTCGATCGGCGGCCAAAACAACCAAGGCAAGGGCGGCCTAACAGTCAGAAACGGAAAATGGCACCCAGTTTCTGATCATACGCACACAATCACTAAAGTAGAATTCAAACACCTCTCCACAGTTTTCGTAATATATGCCGATACATCTGTCCTCGTATCTAGGATTAATAGAGCCTTACTTTAGCCGAACTAACCTGCTCACAAAATACCCAAATAGGCCATGACTTAATTAAACCTCTACTATGAGATTTGATTTAACAGCTTGCGATATTTTCCTTTCTGCAACGAATAGCTATTGCTAAACTTGCTGCAATAATGGTGACCCATGTGTAGGACACTGCGGGTATTTGTAGTGAAAAATCCACCAGTGAGTGCAGGCCCAGCTGTAACGTTACAGTAATACCAAGTGCAATAAAGCTGCGATACTGCGCCCCTTGTTTTAGGGCACTCAAGAGTGTTATCAGCGGTAAGGCGCATGCTACAACAATGATGATTGCGGCTGGGATACCTGCGTTCATTACAATCTCAAGATAGTCATTATGGGCCCGATCAAAGTAGGTTGTTACATCAGCCCCTCTGTATACTCGGAATACTTCATCAAAGGAACCAAGGCCGAAACCCGTCAGCGGCTGGTCCATGATTGCCTGAATCATATAAGGGTATGCCTTGAAGCGAATATCCAACGCCACATCCCTTCTTTGTAAGCGTTGATCCATTCCCTCCCCGCTTATAGCAAAAAAAACAGCTATTAATGCAATCATAATAGCAACTGTCACAACAGGCTTTATAATGGTAAAGTTGTCATTGCGATTTCTGTTAAGGCTGATTATGACCAATATGAACACGCTGATAGCGATGGACCCAAATCCAGCCCTTGAATTTGAGAGCAAAAGAGCGCTGAGTGTTATAGAGATGGCAAGAGGTAACCACCACACTTTTCTTATTATTGCATTCAGGAAATGCCGGAATAGTTCTCGGCCATGTAGCCCCTTCGCAAGCTCATCTTGTGTCCAGAAAATCATATAAGCAACAAGGCACTGTAGACCAATCCCAGCGTAAGCTGCATAGTTATTCCTATTCACAAATGTACTTGTCAGGGAGCTCAGGTTTTCCCATTTCTCAATCCACAGGATAGTGTCGTTGCCGGATATGTAAACGATAAATCCATACGTAGCATATATCCCAGAAGCAATACCTATAGACTTCAACAGGTCAATAGCTTTAGCGCGACCGATACATAGCGCGAACACACCAAGGAAAAAGAGCAAATGCGCTAAAAAGTAGAGTGTATTGTTGGCCGTAAGCATAGGATTAACGGATATGGTTTTAAAGACTGGCAAGCCATCGACAACTATTCGCTGAGTAATAGGCACATAGGCTTGAACAAAGCCCCACATCACAAATAAAAATACTAACGCAGCGGGTAATATAATGGCTTTTGGCCACGAAATTTCATGCCCGCGCATGAATTTAATCAAAAAAGCTATTGCCATTAAGCCAACGACTAGTACCCATAACCATTGCCATAATGGGCGCGTGCTTGCGAGCGGCAGCGGCGATAATGCAATTAACAAGTATATCAAGAATTTCATTTTTTGCTTTAATTTAAAATATTTTGAAACAGTAAAAGCTATCTCAGACCATATTATAGAAGCGGCATAATTGTAGGTATAACTTACTCAATGAGGCAAGTCATATGGCTATTATTAAAGGAGGTGATTCCACAAGTTAAAAATTGCATCGCAGGCCTCTTATTTCAGTTTGATAAGCACGATAGAATTGTGATAATACTTGAAAATAGCTCATTGGCAAACTGAGCAGACAAACACCTTAAGGATATAAGTTTGAGTTTAATAGTTGCATATTTTGGAATTGTGACCATTCTAATTATCGCTCTAAACGCTCGATATTTTGGTGAAATATTGGGTATTATGGATGACCCTGCCACAGAAGCTCACAAACAACATGCCATACCTACACCGCTTGTCGGAGCGTTAATGGTAGGAACGCTCGCCACATTTATTGTAGTTAAT
>CAXBKT010000071.1:0-17511 GCA_963976155.1 uncultured Kordiimonadaceae bacterium
TTGCTGAAGGCACTGTAAAAGCGCACATGCACGCTATTTTTAAATCGCTTGGTGTAACAAACCGAACACAAGCCGTAATTTGCTACGGCGCTGCAAAGTCAACGATTGCGCCTGAGCACCTAATGCCTTCAAACGGTTCGGCCGCTCAAGTAGCGCTATAATTCTAGCTGAGAGCACACAAATGTGAACTTGGCTTGAGGTGACTTTAGCCAAGTTTTCCTGTCAGATGTTTGATAACTCCTGAGAAGTCTACACCGCCGTGCCCCTCATTATTCATGGCGGTGTAGATTTGTTTGGATAGCGCCCCAAGCGGCGTATTTGTTTCTGTAGCCTCAGCAGCTTCCATAGCTAATCCCAAATCTTTCAACATCAAAGCTGATGCAAACCCCGGCTGATAGTCATTGTTTGCTGGGGACGTAGGCACTGGCCCTGGCGCAGGACAATAGCTAGTTAAAGACCAACACTGGCCGGATGCATTTGCTGCCACATCATAAAAAACCTGATCATCAAGACCAAGGGAGCGCCCTAGATTAAAGGCCTCTGACACACCAATCATAGAAATCGCGAGCAACATATTGTTGCATGCTTTTGCCGCTTGGCCATTTCCTGATTGGCCGCAATGCACAATCTTGGCACCCATCGGCTTTAAAATCGGCTCCGCCTTTGCAAAAGCACTGTCGGTTCCGCCTACCATGAAAGCAAGCGTACCAGCTGCCGCGCCGCCAACACCACCTGAAACCGGGGCATCAACCATCGCGAAACCTTTGCTCTCTGCAGTAGAGGCGACAACACGCGCAGTTGCTACGTCAATCGTTGAACTATCAATAAACAGAGCACCCGCCTTGGCGTTTGCAAACACCCCATCCTCACCTTCGTACACAGACTTCACAATAGCACCCGACGGTAACATGCTGATGATCACATCAGCATCCTCAACAGCACCAGCAATACTTGAGAAAGATTGCCCTCCAGCTTCTGTCATCGCATCAAGTGCATCAGGTGCAAGGTCAAAACCGCGCACAGCCATCCCTGCACCAAGCAAGTTTTTTGACATTGGCAAGCCCATATGACCAAGTCCGATAAAAGCGATAGTCGTCATTCTTTTTGTCCTCTAGTTCGCAAGGAGTTCGTCTGGCCCAAGGCTTTTAAAGCAGCCCTCAATCATTTCACCCGACACATCAGCCAGCGCCGATGGTTGCCATTTTGGAGCATTATCTTTATCGAGCAACAAGGCACGAACACCTTCATGAAAATCCGGGGCGGCCATAATGTGGTTCACCATGCGGTATTCCATTTCCATGTTTTCACGGAAGGTTTCTGCGGCAGCGCCCTGCTTCAACTGCTCAAGCGTGAGCTTGAGGCTAGTTGGTGATTTACCCATCAAAATACTGTGCTGCTTCTGCGCCCAATCACTACTGTCATTCTCAAGAGATGTGACAATATCTTCAACCGTTCCGTTATCGAAATGATCATCAATATCGTCAAAAAGAAGCGACAATGGTGCAGGCTCTGGATCCGTGTGGAAACCCGCAAGCACGTCCGCTGTATCCCGCACATCTTTAATCTCGGCTTTTGCAAGCGCCGCAATCACATCACTCACACGGTCCGCCGCCACAACATGGCTCGCTATTCCGAGTGCATATAAGTCTGGTGCCTTAAGGCGTGCACCTGTTAGCGCGAGATACATACCCGTTTCACCGGGCAACCTTGGTAGAAACCAGCCGCCGCCCACATCCGGGAAAAGCCCAAGGCCCGTTTCAGGCATGGCAAACAGGGTTTTCTCAGTTGCGACCCAAAAGTCACCCGGAATGGAAACACCCACGCCGCCGCCCATAGTGATACCATCAACTAAACTGATGTAAGGTTTTGGGAACTCGGCAATAGCAATATTCATCAGGTATTCTTCACGGAAGAACCCCTGCCATTCCTTGGTGCCTGCTTTATATGATTTTGTGACTTTCACCACATCACCGCCTGCACAGAAAGCTTTTTCGCCCGCGCCCACCACGACAACAGCCTGCACGGATGGGGACAAACGCCACACTTCCAACTGCTCACGGATAAGCGTGCACATACCTTCTGTCAGGCTATTCAGTGCTTTAGGCCGATTGAGCGTGATCAACCCGACATTGCCCCTATTCTCAAACAATACTTCTGCGTCTGACATGCCTAGTCCTTCAGCAGTTCGCGGCTGATCACCACACGCATAATCTCGTTAGTGCCCTCAAGAATTTGATGCACCCGAAGGTCGCGCAGGATTTTCTCTACGGGATAATCCTTGAGGTAGCCGTAACCGCCGTGCAGTTGGAGCGCCCGATTTACGATATCAAAACCAGTGTCAGTCGCGAAGCGCTTGGCCATTGCTGACGCTGCACCAGCACCCGGCTCTTTGTTAGAAACTTTCTGCGCACCTGCATAGAGAAGAAGGCGAGCGGCCTCCAGTTCAGTTGCCATATCCGCGAGTTTAAACTGAGATGCTTGGAAATCAGCAATCGCACAACCAAACTGCTTCCGGTCTTTCGTATAAGAAATCGCTTCATCAAGCGCGCGCTGCGCACCACCAATAGAACATGCGCCAATATTGAGGCGTCCACCATCCAAACCTTGCATCGCGATTTTAAAGCCGTTGCCCTCACCGCCAACAAGGTTCGCGGCTGGAATACGGCAATCATCAAACATCACTGTTGCGGTGCGCTGGCAGTTCCAGCCAAGCTTTTTCTCACGTGCGCCAAACGACAAGCCCGGCGTGTCTTTCTCTACAATAAAACAACTGATGCCCTTAGGGCCATCGACGCCCGTGCGCGCCATCACAAGGTAGATTTCACTTTCACCCGCACCAGAGATAAATGCCTTCGAGCCATTCAGCACATAATCGTCACCGTCCCGCACAGCTTTAGTCTTGAGCGCCGCGGCATCTGACCCTGAGCCAGGCTCGGTCAGGCAATAGCTTGCCATTTTTTCAATACCGACAAGGTCAGGCATGTATTTGGCTTTTTGCGCATCGCTACCGTAGCAATCAATCATCCATGCAACCATATTGTGGATAGAGAACATCGCAGCTGTCGGTGCACAGCCATACGAAAGCTGCTCGAACACCAACACCGATTCAACACGCGACAGGCCACAACCACCGGACTCTTCGCTTACATAAATGCTTCCAAAGCCTAGCTCGCCAGCTGCCTTTGCAACGTCAGTTGGCCAATAGTGCTCCTCATCCCACTTGTCAGCATTCGGCGTAATATGGTCCGCCGTGAAAGCCCGCGCCATATCCTGTATTGCGCGTTGATCTTCATTAAGTGAAAAATCCAACAGTTTTCTCCGTAAAAATCTCTAATTTTTTATAGTATTGGCTGCGGGAAAAAACACGTTCCCGCAGCATCCTTTACCTGTGGTACTTTATTCAGCTTTTGTCGCCAATTGCGTTTCCAAGAAACGCGCAAGACGCCTATACATAGTGATCCGATTTGGCATTTTTGAAACGCTATGCCCCTCATCCGGGAAGCGCAGATACTCTACCGTATAGCCGTTATCCCGTATCGCTTTTACAATACGGTCCGTTTCCGTCACAGGGTCTCGCGGATCATTTTTACCGTGCTCAAAGAACATCGGCGCTTTGATCTTATGGGCATTATTGATTGGCGAGTTATCAGCGTAAAAATCTTGCCATTTCTTCTCACGGATATCGCCGTATTCTTCCCTATCACTTGCCTTAAGCGCAGGTGACGCATCTTGCAGCGCACGCACCCAGTCTGACACCCCAACAAATGAAGCGCCTGCCACAAACACGTCAGGGTATGACCCCATCACTGCATTCACAGCATACCCGCCGTAGGAAGCCCCCATAACAGCTGCACGGTCTGCGTTCACGCGGCCATCTTTGCGCATCCAGGCAACCGCATCTGCAAGATCACGTACACTATCTAGGCGTTTTTCCTTATTATCAAGGCGGGCATATTCTTTGCCGTAACCGGTAGAACCACGTACATTAATATCAAGAACAGCAATTCCCTTGCCCACCAAATACTGCGTGGAAACCGCCCAGTAAGGGCGCGCCTGCGCTGTCGGACCACCATGCACATCGACAACCACCGCAGGTTTCTCAGCGTTCTTCGGCATATAAAGTAAACCATGCACTGTCAGGCCGTCGCGCGCCTCGAAGGTAATTGGTTCTGGCGCTATCATATCGTTGAGGTTCAGTCCGGCCATATTTGCAGAAACCGTTTTCACAGCATCACTACCTGGTGCCCAAACATAAATATCACCGGGTGTCGAAGGTGCAAGATAATCAATTGCCAACGACGCACCACCCTTAGCCCATTCAGTTCGGTACATACCGCGCGGTAAAGTCGGCCCAGTCTGTGCCTCAAGGCTCATACGGTCGAGTATATGCAGGTTGCTATAGCCTCCCTCATTGCTAGAATATGACAAATACTTGCCGTCAGCAGACATTTCCAAATCTTCAAAATCATGCTCGCCTGCTGCCAGTGTTTTGCTTGTTGCAGACGCTAGGTCATAGTGCATCACAGCAAGATACGCACGGCCGTCATTTGAAAGATAATAAAAACTCTGTCCGTCCGGTGCCCAAGTAAAGTTCGAATACTCAGCTGACACTTCAGGCTTAAACAACGGCTTCAAATCACCCGTAGCCGTGTTAAGCATATAAACATCATGGCCATCTTCACCGCGAACATCGGTAATAATTAAATGATCACCGCCCGGCTGTTTCGCCGCAGGGAAATAGCCAAAGTTACCCTGTAGAAGCATCTTCGTATCACCGCTCATAATATCGGTTTGATACACATCAAAATCGAGGCCGTTACGTTCGGTCGACGCGAACAGAATACTGTTTCCGCCGTCTGTAAATTCACTAAATTGACGGAACGCATTCGAAGATGCCAACACCTTGCGTTCTGACATGCCGTCAGCACTAATCAAATAATAAGCTTCGCGCTCGTCGCCGTCATTATCAGACCCGTAAAGGATATGTTCGCCGTCCGGATGCCAGCGAAAGAAAGTAACACCCTTACCAAAAGTAAGCTGCCGCGCAGCACCACCCTTTGCCGGTGTAATCCAAACTTGCCTTACACCCGTTACTCTGCTGCTATAAGCTAAAAGTGAACCGTTAGCATTTAAACGGCCACCGCCAGCACCTTGTGCTAACAAAAACCTAGAAATATCGGCCGGCTTATCACCTGCAAGACCAACTGAAACATTTTCAACAGTTGGTATATCATCTGGATAAGGCCACGCTGCGTCATCTGCCATGGTCCCACCTGCCACCGCAGTTATAGCAAAAATAGACAGCAGCTTCGTAGTCTTTAAAATATTCATTTTATTTGTCCTCCCCGAAAAAAGATAACCGCCCAATATAGAGCGGCTATCTGTCTGTCTATTTAGTCAATGCGGTTGCCGTCAGCATCCCACACCTCAAGGTCACCAAGATTGAGAGACCGCACACCTTCCTCAATTTGCGCACGATCACCAACAATCAGCCAAACAAGTTTACCTGGCTGGATGGTGTTCTGAGCTGCAGCTTTAATGCCGTCCACATTAAGGGCTGCATATTTACCCTTAAGACTTGGCACATGGTCATTACCGCGACCAAAACGATCATTTGCCAGCATGCTACCCAGAACCGCACCAGCCGTTTCAAACTCACCCGGCAGGCTATTTGTTTTACTAGAGACAAGGCGCGCTAGTTCTTCAGTAGTCGCTGGTTTATCGCCCAGATACCCACTGAACTCTTTACCTAACTCAGCTAGAGATTCTTTGGTTTTATCTGTTTGAACCGGTGCATACACAAGCCACATGCGCTGACCACGTGCGTCTGTGGTGAAGGTGTAAGCGCCGTATGCCCAGCCCTTGTCTTCACGCAAGTTCATATTCACGCGTGAGGTAAATTCGCCACCAAGGATATCGCTTGCCATCTGCTGTGACATATAATTGTCATCGCCAGTAGACGGGAATAAATGCCCCGCGAGAACAAGAGACTGCGGCGAACCCGGCTTGTCCATAATGATCACACGGCTTTTTTCCGGCAGTGTTGCAGCCGCAATATTTTTAGCAGGCACTGGCGTTGCTGGCGCTTGCCAGTTACCAAATGCCTTTTCAAGCGATGCTGTTGCTTCCGCCAACGTAATGTCGCCCACCATAAAGATGGTCGCATTATCAGGACGTATCCAATCTGTGTGGAACTTCACAAGGTCATCACGTGTCATACCTGTGACGGCATCCACAGTACCTGAACCTGTGTAAGGCACACTGTAGCTATGTCCTTCACCGTATAGAAGCGCAGGAAGTGTACGCAGTGCGAGTTGCACAGGCTGTGCTTTTTCCTGTGCGATGCCCGCGATCCAACGCTGACGCAGGCGGTCAATCTCTTCTTGTGCGAATGCAGGATTACGAACAACGTCAGCCGCCAAAGCAAGCGAGGCATCAAGGTTTGGCTTCAAGGCGGACAGATTCACCCGGCTCATATCAAGGTTTGAACCCGTTGACAGGCTCGCGCCAAGACTTTCTGCTTCCGCTGAAATCTCCAAAGAAGACTTAGACGTTGTGCCTTCATCCATCATGCTAAGCGCGAAAGACGCAGTACCAAGCGGACGCCCAGCATCAGCCGCATATCCCGCATCGAACTGCATTGCCATTGTAACAACAGGAATTGTAGGGCGGTTTGCCACAACAACCTTCATGCCGTTTGCAAGCGTGCCTTCTTCAATTGCAGGGAACTTAAGGTCAGGCATGTCGCCAACAGCTGGTAAGCCAGTGCTACGATCTACCGCTGAAGCCGTCGTTTTATAATCACCATAAGGGCGTACAGTCAGTTGATAGTATCCCTGCCCTAGCCACTTTTGTGTTGCATTTACGACATCATCTGCAGAAGCATAATTTAAACGTTCCAGCGCTTCGGCATAATAGTTCGGATCACCAGCATATAGCTCGGACTGCGCGAGCGCTGTTCCTTTACCGCCAAAACCACCAATTTGCTCGATGCCGCGAAGCTGTGACGCCATGATAGATGTTTTAGCGCGCTTCATTTCATCAGCCGTTGGGCCTTCCGTAAGGAACTTGTCCATCACCTCATTAATGAGTTGCTCAGCTTTTTCTTCGTCAGCGCCATCTTTCAATGTGACTTGAATTTCAAACATGCTCGCCAGTTCAAACGGCTGCATGCTCACTTCAACGGAAACAGCGAGCTGGTTTTGATAAACAAGCGCTTGATACAAGCGCGAGTTTTTACCGCTACCAAGAATACCGGAAGCCAAAGACAGAATAGCTGCGTCTTCGTTTGTGCGCGGTGCAACAGCCCAGTTACGGTAAACGCGGACCTGCGGTGCCTTCTGGTCGATCATTTCTTCGACCGTATTATTTGTACGTGTTGGCACCCAAGCTTTGTGGGCATTAATCGGGGGGCCAGCCTCGATATCACCAAAGTATTTTTCCATCAGTGGTTTTGCGGTTGCCGCATCAATATCACCGGCGAGAACAATAACCGTGTTCGCTGCACCATAATATTGCTTAAACCACGCTTTCACATCATCAAGTGACGCGGCGGAAAGGTCTTCCATCGAGCCAATAGTTGAATGGCGGTATGGGTGGCCAACGGGGAACAAGCCCTCAAGCTGCGCATATTCAACCATGCCGTAGGGCGCGTTATCACCTTGGCGTTTTTCGTTTTGTACAACACCAATTTGGTTATCGAGTTTTTCCTGCGTTACCGCGTTGAGCAAATGGCCCATACGGTCGCTTTCCATCCAAAGCGCCATATCAAGCGCTGGTGTCGGAACATTCTCAAAATAATTGGTCCGATCAAACCATGTAGTGCCGTTCATTGACGTAGCACCAACGGCTTCAAATGGCTTGAAGAATTCGTCGTTATAGTTTTCTGACCCATTGAACATCAAATGCTCAAACAGATGGGCAAAACCGGTTTTACCTTCTGGTTCATTCTTTGAACCAACATGATACCACACGCCCACAGAAACGATTGGCGCTTTGCGGTCTTCATGGACTATCACTCGAAGGCCGTTATCGAGCGTAAATTTTTCGTAAGGAATATGAACTTCTAGGTCAAGGCCCGCAGTGCGTTCTGTACTAGGGCCAGGGTCAGATTTCATTGCAGCGCCCTGTGGTTCACAGGCCGTAAGAACAGCCATGAGCCCGACGCCCATCAATAATTTTGATATCTTCACGTATCTATCTCCCGCATATCATAAACGGAGCAATATGCTCCCCCATGGGATTGTTAGAGTATCTCCCACTGCACTTGTACAATCTGCGCACCGCCAGTGCAAAACCTTTGACCTAAACTAATCTCATAAAAAAACAGACACGCCCGAAGGAGAGCACCTATTTCTCTAGATTTTCGGCCTAACTATTAAGTGTAGGGATAACAAATTCAGCACCTGCACGAACGCCTGTCGGCCAACGTGACGTAACAGTTTTCGTTTTAGTATAAAAACGCACCCCTTCCATACCGTGCTGGTTAATGTCACCAAACGCGGAGCTTTTCCAGCCGCCAAAGGTGTGGAATGCAAGCGGCACAGGAATAGGCACATTCACACCAACCATACCAACCTCAACACGGTTTACATATGCGCGCGCGGCGTCACCGTCTCGTGTATAGATAGACGTTCCATTCCCAAATTCATGGATACTTGGCAGCGCAACAGCAGCATCAAAATCTGCAACACGCATTACCTGCAGTGTAGGGCCGAAGATTTCTTCTTTATAGGTACGCATTTCGGGCGTGACATTGTCAAAGAGTGATCCACCAAGATAGTAGCCGTTTTCAAAACCTTCCTGAGTATTTTTGAAGCCTCTACCGTCCACAACAACTGTTGCGCCTTCTTTTTCAGCGAGGTCCAGATACCCTGACACTTTCGCAAGGTGGTCAGCAGTTACAAGCGGTCCCATTTCGGCCTCACCGTCCATCGCGTGACCTATTTTAAGGGCCTCAACACGAGGCTTGAGCATCGCCACCAGCTTATCTGCAACCTCATCGCCCACACATACAGCCACAGAAATCGCCATGCAGCGCTCGCCCGCTGACCCGTAAGCCGCACCGACAAGAGCATCAGCCACTTGGTCAAGGTCAGCGTCTGGCATGATAACCATATGGTTCTTCGCACCACCCATTGCCTGACACCGCTTACCATTGGCTGTTGCTGTAGCGTAAACATACTGAGCAATCGGTGTAGACCCGACAAAAGAAACAGCCTTTACCCGGGGGTCAGTGCAAACTGTATCCACCGCTTCCTTGTCACCGTTTACTACATTGAAAACACCGTCCGGCAAGCCTGCTTCTTTCCAACATTTAGCCAGCAGCAGTGGAACGCTAGGGTCTTTCTCTGAAGGCTTCAGCACATAAGTGTTACCACAGGCAATGGCCATGCAGCTCATCCACAACGGGATCATCGCCGGAAAGTTAAACGGCGTTATACCAGCAACAACGCCGAGCGGCTTGCGCATGCTGTACATATCAATGCCACTGGAAACATTATCGCTAAATTCACCTTTAATCAGATGCGGGATACCTTGTGCAAATTCAGCCACTTCAAGGCCGCGCTGCACGTCGCCCTGCGCATCAGAAAATACTTTGCCGTGCTCAGCTGACAAAGCAGCCGCGAGCGCATCTTTTTCGCGGTAAAGAATGTGAACGAGATTTTGAACCACGCGCGCACGTTTCACAACAGAAATTGCTGACCATTTAGGGAAGGCTGCTTCCGCTGCGGCAATAGCATCTTCAACTTCCGATTTGGCAGCCAGTGCAACCTTGCCTGCTTGTTCACCTGTTGAAGGATTAAATATCGGGCCAAAGCGATCTGATTTACCTTTTACATCCTGACCACCGATAAAATGATGCCGTTCGTACATGCGCATAGTCTCCTGACACTGTTGAAACTCAATAGCGCTCAATATCGGCGCAGCAAAGTCTCACTATTTCAAACTTTGCAAGCAGACTACATTCTGCAATATTGCAAGTCACTGAGAAGTTATGCAGTATTATATGTGTATTTTTGCACATTATATTTAGGCGACTTATATGTTCGACTGGAACGACCTCAGATATTTTTTGGAGGTAGCACGACGCGGGAAGTTATCCGCAGCTGCACTCAGGATAGGTGTGGACCATACCACCGTTGCACGGCGTATTTCCGCACTGGAAAAACAACTAGATGTCGTTCTATTCCATAGAGAAAATCGAGCATACACTCTATCTGACGACGGGCGGCGCCTGCTTTCTTACGCAGAAAAAATGGAGATTAACTCCCTAGACTTGATGGATGAAATCGCCCCAACAGCAACAGGCCCAACGGGTACAGTACGCCTTGCCACCCCTGAAGCTTTCGGCAGCCAGTTTCTTGCGCCGCACTGTATTAGTTTCCATTCACGTTATCAGGGCGTCACCTTAGAGCTTGTCGCAGAAACCAGACAGCATAGTTTTACCAAACGCGAAGCCGACATTGCCGTTACCCTCGCTCGCCCACAACATGGGCGTATCAATAGCCAAAAAATAAGCGATTACCGCTTACGGTTTTATGCAGCCCCCTCTTACCTGCAAAAGCATCCGCCTATCGTACAACTAGGTGACCTTAAGCACCACCAGTTCATCTGGTATGTTGATGAACTCTTACCTGTCCCGGAACTACGTTTGCTTGATAAAGCGATCCCCAACCCCAATGTCATTTTCCGCACGACTAGCGTAACAGGCCAAGCACGCGCGGCTGAATCTGGCCTTGGGATTGCGCTTTTGCCTTGTTATGTAGCGGACCAAATGAAAGGCCTGACAACGGTTCTCCCCCGCGAAATCAGCGTAATGCGGGAACTTTGGCTTTCAACTCATGCTGAAAGCAGTCCCCAACCACACATAGATGCCGTCAGAGTATTTCTCAACACACTGATTGCAAGTGAACGCACTGCAATGCTCGGAACGCGCTAGGCATAAATGATCTTTTCTTTCCCACATGGAAAATATGGGTTAGGGCTATTGGCATGAGAAAAGTTACAGAACAAAGAGATTTATATGCCTATCACTGGTCGTTAAGGTTGGTTGCACGTATTCTTTTTTGCGTATGTTTTACTGTGCCCACTGTAGCAGAAAATGAAAATACCCCCACCGGAACAGGGGCGACATTTCAAACCGAAGGCACACTCACAGCTCGTGGTGAAATACTCCACTATCAGGCTATTGCACAAGAAACCCTTCTGCCTGCTAACCAGGAACTTCCTGTTGCACAGTATTTTAGCTTTACCTACTTAAAGAAATCGCAATCAAAAACTAATCGCCCGGTCACTTTCCTTTTCAACGGCGGGCCGGGTTCCGCCAGCCATTGGCTGCATCTTGGCGGCTTAGGCCCAAAGCAGATACCTATCAGTAAAAACGGCCAACAGTCCCCTTCAACCATAGAAAATAGTGAGAGTTTACTCGGCGTCACAGACCTTGTGTTCATTGACCCTGTCGGTACAGGGTTTAGTACAGCCGCACCGCAAACAGGCGAGACAAACCTCACCTCCGCTCAAATCCAAACAAGAAAATTTTGGGGTGTAGTGGAAGATACAAGGTCGGTAACTGATTTTATTCTGGCCTGGCTTCAGCAACAAGACAGGATGAAGAGCCCTGTATATTTGGTAGGGGAAAGTTACGGCGCGCTGCGTGCCACCTTAATTGCCGATGAACTGGAGCGAAAGCATCAGTTATCTGTTAAAGGGCTCGTCTTACTTTCTGCTGCCCAGAACTACCGCAATATTCGCACACCAGACGGGAGTGTGATGGGTTATATGTCATACTTTCCAACCTATGCAGCGACCGCGTGGCATCATAAAAAAGCTGGACAAAACCATACTAGCTTGGAAAACTTTCTAGCGGAAGCTCGCCACTTTGCCGCCAACAGCTATGCAACAGCACTTATCAAGGGTAACCGTTTATCCCAAAATGAGAAAACTATAATAGCTGACAAAATCAGTTATTATACGGGGCTAAGTTCATCCTACATTTTGGACAATGACATTCGCATAAAGCCTCTGGCATTCCTAAAACAGATACTCTCTGAACATACCCAAAAAATCAGCCGGCTAGACAGTCGCCACTCAGGTTCAAACGAGCATCCAACGACCGAAATCTATGGCATAGACCCATACGCCAACAACATCCGTGAACCCTTTACCAATGCTGTGCAAACCTATTTGAACGGCGTCTTGAATGTTCCTTTACAGAAAGGCGCATACATAACAACTGCCCGCACACTTCCCTATTGGCATTGGAACTGGAATGTATGGGGTGAAGGCAATGTGCCTAGCGGCGCGCGCTTTATCAATGTCATGCCAAATCTGGATCGCACCCTTGCCTCAAATCCACGTCTCAAAGTGTTTGTCGGTGCTGGTTATTATGATTTAGCCACCCCATTCTACAGCATCGAGAATGCCTTCTCAGAACTGAAGAATAGACAAGGCCGCATCGCTATTCATCATTATAGCGCGGGGCATATTATATATTTAGATGATCTTGCCCGCCAGCAGCTTCTAAATGACATAAACGCCTTTATTATCAGTGATATGAGCAATAATTAGATATATAAAAAATGGACGCCAAGGCGCCCATTTCTCATCAATAGCTTACTCTCTGGAACTTAGTCCAAATAAGCCGGAAACTTTGGCATTTTCTCGAAATCCGATTTTTCATGTTGAATAACAACAAGCGCACCAGATTCAGCTACCATTGCCTCAAATTTATCCATGGAAACAAGCGTTTCTACAGGGTCAGTATTGAACTTCGGCACGGTACGATTTTCACGAGCTTTAGTGAAATGATACATATCACCCGTCAGGTAAACAGGCCCTGCATTGCCAAGCTCTAACAAAAGAACAGAATGCCCCGGCGTATGGCCCGAGAGTGAGGTAATAATAGCAGAACCATCACCAAACACATCATGTTGACCTTTAAACTCAATAGTTTTTGCTGTTTCAAGTGCGCTGAAAGCAGCAAAAGTTTCAGCATTAGCGCGCTCTTCATCCCGGAACATGTGAGCCCGTTCTTTTTCCTCAATAATGAAGGTCGCCTCCGCAAACAAACCCGCGTTTCCAATATGATCAAAATGGGAATGCGAAATTGAAAGATATGTGATGTCTGCAGGCGTTAGATTTAGCTGCGCCAACTGATCCGTAAGCTTGGTTTTAACTTTCAAATGGAATGGGCCGTTAATGAGCCCTTCTGGCATATCTGCAAGTGCCTGTGGCAGTCCCGTATCCCATAGGAAATTCCCCTTTGGGTGCGTAATTAAATAACAGGGGTCAGCGGCCAGATTTTTCTCCCCGACATATTTCCCCTCGCGGGAAAACACGCTAAGATCCAACATATTAACTGTACCACAATCAAGTGTATACAGCTTCACGGCACCGCCTTCAGCCTGCGCGCCAGTGAACGCCGCTGAAGCAAATCCTGCAACCACAAATGTCATTGCAGCCAGTTTTTTACCAAACTTTTGCATCCAAAGTCTCCAAATCAATAAATATAAAAATTACCCACAATCTAAATACTGCTAGCTCAGCACGCAAATACATTTGGCCTTTTTACTAAAATACAATGGGCTAATTTCGTCCAATCACCAACTAACTGCCCTCAATAAGGACCGCAAACATATCCTCATTCATGTTTAACAATAAAACTGAACCCTGATCAGACACCTTAATCCGCGATCACTACGCCCCAACATAGCTGTATCGTTACCATCTTGTATGATTTTCAGAAAAGATTTCGCCCACAACAGCCCGTGCTGTTGAGGTTTGATCAGTTGGTATATTTGGCATCGTTCCCTCGTAACTTAATGTTCAGGCGTCTCTGTTCCACAACTTATCACCTGAGAGCCTGTTCAAAAGCTAATCGACCATCACATTTACGTAATTTTTCAACTCTTAAAGCAAGGTAACACGCCCAAATATTATAAATTCAAGCAGCACTTTCGCTGTCATCTGATACAGGCTTCACAGCCCGAGATTCAGGAAAGACAAGGCGCGCCGATGTACCTTCAGATTTGCGAGATTCAATCTCTACTTTGCCCTCATGTAAGCCCATAAAGGTATTCACAAGCGCCAACCCAAGACCCGTGCCAGAATGATCTCGTGTCATAATACCTGCAACCTGCCCAAAAGGTTGCAGGGCTACCTGCAGTTCATTATCAGTCATCCCGACACCCGTATCCTTAACTTCTAGAGCATGACCGCCAGACTCAAATTGATACGAACGTACAAATACCTTACCGCCATTCGGCGTAAATTTAATGGCGTTCGACAAAAGATTTAGAACCATCTGCTTCACGATACGGCGATCTGCCCACAGTACCAGTTCGTCCTCAGGCTCGGCTATAATTTCAACACCAGCCTGAGCAGCGTGATTTTGTACAACAGGCAAACATTCAGCAATAACCCCTCTAAGGAAAAACGCCTCTTCCTCTAGCTCAAGGCGCCCTGCTTCCACTTTCGAAAGGTCAAGAATGTCATTAATAATATGTAACAATAGCTTCCCGCTATCATGGATAAGTTCAGAATACTCTTCATACCGAGGCTCACCAAGTCGGCCATACAGCTGCATATTCATAACTTCAGAAAAACCAATAATGGCATTAAGAGGGGTTCGAAGTTCGTGGCTCATTTTGGCAAGGAATTCAGTCTTCGCTCTGTTGGCTTCCTCGGCAACAGCGAGTGCTTCCTTAAGCTGATTAGTGCGCTCACGCAAACTAGTTTCAGCTTTTTCTCTCTTTCTAATCTCATTCTCGAGCCGTAAAGCCACATGAAACCAACGCGACAACCCCAAACCTGCTAAAAATACACCGGGAATATAACCAAAAACAGCGACAAGCATATTCCAAGATTGCTTATCCGCCATCATAAGCATGTACGGGCGCAGCGTAGTTTCTTCGAGATAATCAATAAGCGCAGCTGCGCTTAAGATACACGTGCCTACCAATACAAATACAATACCCCGGTCAATATCCGTCAGCCGGCGATAGCGCACAAGAAGCATTATCGGTATAAGGGAGATGCCACAAAAAATTAGTAGATCAGGGTGCATTAATGCCCTTTCTGCCAAGAAGCGTCATCCAAAACAACTTCACAGAGCATATATCACGCCTACACACCATTAAGTATCTGACCCACCTTATTGCCCCCAACAAAGACACTCTACTCAAATACTTTTATCTATATACTATAGCTATATCGTTTATATAACCATCAGAGCAAATATTTCCCTAGAAATAAGCTTAAAATGGCAAGGTAAAAACTATTTTTAGACATACATATTTCACAAATTGGGTAACCCCCATCTTCTCAGCGCCGTATTTTCATGTAAAAGAAACCACACATAGTCTTACAAAGAAGTGAATGCCTCTCATGAAGTCTTTGGTTACAATCATAAAAGTACCATACTGGATTTTATCTCCGCTAACACAAGCTAAGTCTTTCAAAGGAAATCCCATTATCGGGTCAAAAACCCTCAACACACTTGGCCTGCATGTTGCGCGTATCTTACTTTCCAGGCTGTCCTTTTCACTCCGCCAGTTTTTACTCTCCCCAATGATGACCCGGGAAAGCCGCCGCGAATACAAACGAAATGGCTTCGTTCTTTTTGAAAACTTCCTAAGCAAAGAAGACGTCATAGCTATAAGGGCTGACATACATGCCTATAAAGGCGAGGCAAGGCAATTAACCCAAGGCGATACCGCTACACAGCGATTTCTACTTGATGAAACCACTTTAAACACTTCTCCACATCTGCGCAAAACAGCTATGAACAAGCTCCTTTGGCGCTATCTAAACTACACTGGTGGAAAAATTGCAGCCCCTTTGCTTTACATTCAACGCATCAGGAACGGAGGCCAACCCGGAGGAGCTGACCCGCAGAAAAACATCCACAGTGATACTTTTCATCCAACCATGAAAGCTTGGCTTTTCTTGGAAGATGTAACCGAAGAGATGGGGCCTTTTACCTATGTACCCACGTCACAGCGCCTAACTAGGAAAAGGCTTCGTTGGGAATACCGACGCTCAGTAAACGCCGCCACCATGGATGACAAATATTCCGAAAAAGGTAGTATGCGTGCCACAACTGAAGACCTTAAGAAAATGAGCTTACCAAGCCCTCGCGGTATCACTGCTAAAGCCGGCACCTTGGTGATTGCCAACACCAATGGTTTTCATGGCCGAGGACAAGCCACGGCTGGCAGCTCCCGGTTGGAGTTGTGGGCTTATAGCCGGCACAATCCATTTAATCCTTTTCCCGGCATACCCATGCCCTTTGCCCGTATTCTTAAAAATACTGCCATGAAACTATTCTGGACACGTGCTGATAAGAAAGCCGCGGCCAAAAACTCCAAAGCTAGCTGGCATCTAATTCCAGCCAAAGACATGCTGGATGACTTGACGCCCTAGGCCTCCCAACATAAATCCGGCTTTTCAGATTAACTATCTGGTCCTACAATAATTTTCGTCGAAAATTCATACAAGCAGCGCTATGCTGGCCTAAAATAGATAACCAAGGGCTCTGACACATATGTCCAAAACAAATTTTGCCGCTATAATTCTTGCCGCAGGCAAAGGCACCCGGATGAAATCTACCAAGCATAAGGTGCTACACCCGGTTGGCGGTCGGCCTATGCTTGCGTATTTGTTAGAGACTGTCACAGCCCTAGAACCCGCGAAAACAGTATTAGTCGTGGGGTCAGGAAAAGAACAACTACAAGCAGCAGTCACCGGCGCGCATTTTGTCGAACAAACTGAACAGCTTGGAACAGGGCACGCAGCAAAGGTCGCAGTTCAATCTTTAGCAGGCTTTAACGGCGACATAATCGTCTTATTTGGTGATGTCCCCTTTATCTCCAGCGACATCATGGGAGCCATGATTACCCGCGGCCATGAAGTTGGTATTAGCCAAGCGTCTAGCGAGCATCATGCGGAAAACGGTATGGTCGTATTAGGGTTTCGCCCCAACGATCCAGCTAAATACGGCCGCCTAATAGTTGATACAGACGGCCACCTAGAGCGCATCGTAGAATATAAAGATGCCTCAGAGGAAGAGCGGGCAATCACGCTTTGCAACAGCGGCATGATGTGGATAAAAGGCTCTCACGCCTCAAAATGGCTTGATGAAATCAAAAATGACAATGCGGCTGGCGAATTCTACTTAACTGACCTTGTCGCTCTTGCACGCCGCGATGGTTTTAGTGTTGCAACAGTTGAAGCGCCAGAAGAGGATGTGCTCGGCGTCAACAACCGCGAAGACCTCGCCCGCGCGGAAGCTGCTCGCCAGAGAATATGGAGGAAGACAGCGCTTGAAGCAGGCGTCACTATGACAGACCCTGAAACTGTTTATTTTAGCTACGATACAAAAATTGGATGCGACGTAACCATAGAACCAGGCGTCTTTTTTGGCCGAGGGGTAGTTGTAGAGGATGGCGTCACTATCAAGGCATATTCCCATATTGAAGGCGCTACCATCAGGCGGGGCGCAATTATCGG
>CAXBKT010000072.1:0-17508 GCA_963976155.1 uncultured Kordiimonadaceae bacterium
TAGCCTCCGGCGCATGCTCTCCGCCCAATACACCTTCTTTTATCATCAACTCAGCACCACCTTCTTCTCCCTTAGGTGCCCCCTCTTCCGCTGGCTGGAAAATGAATTTAACTGTACCTGGAATATCGGCCTTCATGCCTGCAAGTACCTTCGCCGCGCCCAGCAACATAGAAATATGAGCATCATGGCCGCATGCATGCATCACCCCAACATCTCGCCCAAGGTATGTAGTGCGTTTAGTCGAAGCATATGGAAGGCCCGTAATTTCGGTAACAGGCAACGCGTCAATATCTGACCGCAAAGCCACAACAGGGCCCGGTTTTCCACCTTTCAGAACAGCGACAACACCTGTATGAGCGACGCCGGTTTGCACCTCAAGCCCCAACTCCGTGAGAAATGCCGCTATCGTTTTTGCCGTTTCAAACTCCCGATTTGACAGCTCCGGATTTTGGTGAAAATGGTGCCGAAGCTCAATTATTTCTGCTTCTACCGCATCACTGCCAGCGTTGATGGCTTCCTGCATATCCACTGCATTAACAGCCGTCGCAAAAAATGCTGCACAGATACCTGCACATAAAGGCCCAAGACCTTTCCCCGTATTATGAAACACCCCGTATCTCTCCCCTGATCATTTATAATGGCGTGATGCCAGCTTATGCTCAACATCATTTATTACCAAGTACCAGCTTGTCAAACGGGCTAATGATTAAGGGAGAGATTCCAGAAAAACGTGGCTTTTTGCCCTCACTTTCGAGCGTCAAATAAACGAAGGTTGCGAAATCAGCCTATATTAAGCGATATGTGCGGATACACCTCCATCAACCAGCAACGCATGCCCTGCGGTAAAGCTCGACATATCAGACGCAAGATATAAGGCTGACTTTGCTATCTCTTCCGGTGCGGCAATTCGTTTTAATGCATGAATATTGCTCACATAGTTTCGACTGGCTTCATCATCAGGTGCCATGGCTGTATCGGTTCCACCGGGAAGTAAAGCATTCACTCGCAGCCCAGTAGCGCCATGTTCCGACGCAAGTGCCTGTGTTAAACCAACCAGCCCAGCTTTACTGGCAGCATAAACCGCCATGCCCGGCATGCCCCCATTACTGTAACCAACAAATGAAGAAGTGAAGATAATCGAACCACCACCTTGTTCGGCCATCAAAGGTATCTGATGTTTCGCAGCAAAAAATGCACTTGTTAGATTTGTATCAATGGTTTCGCACCATTCTTCTGCTGTTAAGTCAGCAACTGACCCAACAGCCCCCATAATGCCCGCATTATTGAAGGCTATATTAAGTTGGCCGTATACACTTTTAGCTTTTGCAGCAAGACGCGCGGCAAAAGCTTCATCACGCACATCACCTACCACCGCCTGTGCTTTACCGCCAAAAGCTTCCACCTCGGCCACCAGTTGCTCTAGTTTTGCACCACGGCGCGCACCAACTACAATTGATGCGCCTTCAGACGCAAATAACTTAGCTGCCTCATATCCTATCCCGCTGCTAGCGCCAGTAATAAGCGCAATTTTACCTTCCAATAGTCCCATAAACTGTATCCTTGATTTGTTTCTCCGTGGCAAATTCGATTAAACCAAGTGACAAAACTATCCGTTTCTTGCTCTGTAATTCCTTTTTCTAGGCATACTTTTGACGCAATTGGGCAAAATGGTTGTTTCGTGATACATAGCCATCGGGGAATGGAGATTAGCTTAACTATACTCCTTTTTGAGGATGGCCACGGAACACGATACAACGCCGTATTCTGCGGGAATGAAGTTTGGGAACCAACTATAAATGACTTTCAGTTTCAGTAAGGTATTAGCATCAGCAACTGTTTTTTTGCTGACCATGACACACGTCCCCCTAATGGCGGGCAGCATAGACAAACCTCGGCTATATGATGACAGTGACTATAATGAATATTGGGAACAACAGTTTCTATTCGACAATGGCACTATGGTGACAAGCCAATTCCTAATTGCAAACTTCCCTTTCAGTAAACAGCATGGCCTTATGGTCGCAACACTCAAGAAACCCGGTGATGATACTGTAATTGTTAAGAATGGTAGGAAACGGGACGGCTGGAACTTCGAAGCCGCTGAACCACGGCTTTCAATTTTTCAACATGAACTATCTGGGTCTTACCCCGGGTATTTCGTACGACTCAACAACACTGCGGCTGAGGTGGATGTGCTTTTTACAGCAAATGAAGAAGCCATTCCTTTAATCGCAGCAGACAATGCACTCGGTTTGCCTGAGATGACACTTTACGCGCCAACAGCAAGAGCCGAAGGGCGTTGGCGTGCAGGGCCTGAGATTGGCGGGGCAGGTATAGAAGGCGAATGGGAAAAAATTGGTACCGGTACTGGGTATGGTCTTCATGTAATACAGCGCACAAATCTAAACCACGCCATTCGTCGCTGGCAGCGCTTTTCAGCCACTTCGTACACAGGTGATTATGCCCCTATTCTCCACGCCTTTGAAACGCCAAACGGCGAAAAAAAATCTATTCTTCTACTTCTAAAAAGCGGTGATGCACCTATCCGCTTCGATGACCTTGAACTGACCCAAAGTGCGTCAGGTACCGCGTGGGAAGTGTCTGCTAAGGCAGGTGACGCAAGCCTTGTAGGTACGCTAACAACGGAGAATAACATTGAAGACTTTGAGCTAAAAGACCACCTGGAACAATTGGTTGCTGGCTCACTGGCTGACATTTCGCGACGTCGCTTTTCAACAAGTTACGATTTGACTTTAACAATTGGGAGCAACAGCACCAACATCTTAGGCAATGCCCTTGCGGAAGATATCATCCTCGGTGAAGAGAAAAAGAAAAAGCGCAGAAGCAGACGTTAAAATTTACGATATGACTTTTCGGCCAGTTAGAAGTCGATTGTAAAAGCTAGACCTGCCTTCACTTGATTACGGCTTCCGTTGCTCTCGGCTACAAGCGGGCTTGCCGCCGCATCCCCAACCATGCGGCCAAAACGCATCAGCCCCAACAGCCTATATTTATCGCTAATATTATAACGCCCCAACAAATTCAGAGAAAAATCTGAAACACCGCTACTCGTCTCAAAAACAGGCAAACCATAATCAGATCTTTCTGACTGAGTGGCCGTAACCCCGAAATTGGTTTGCATTGCTGTATCCGAGAGCCACTTCCCCGTAACTGCACTCGCAAGCACGAAGTTGCCAGATTTAAAAAGCGCATGCCCAAGGGTCGCTGTAATACTACCACCTTGCCCCGAGCCAAGAGCCTGCCTGTACTCCAGGTTAAACAGCATACGGTCAGTCTTGTATTTGGTGAAAACACCAAGTTGCGCAGTCGCTTTTATATTCCCTAAACCCATCAGCATAGGGTTGCGCTTTTCTTTCCGTCCGCCTTTATACTTAATGAAAGGACCTACCTCCCAGCCATCCATTTTAAGGGCACTGTACGAAAGCCGATTGAAATTCAGCCGCCACCTTTTTTTGAAACGAATATCAACGATAGGCAGCACTTTAAATCTATACTCATCTGAGCCAAAATAATCAGGTACAGCACCGAAACCAACACCAAGCCGAATACGTGTTTCACCGCCCTTTAAAGTATCTGGCAACAACAAGTCCAGACCACTTTCAATCGTTGAGAACGCGCTGTAAAGCACCCCACCATCAACAACGCTGTCAGCGGTGGCACCAGAAGAAAGCGCTAAACATACTGCTGCGGACCATCCGTTTTTGTTCATGCATTACTCCTGTACTCTGCCTTAACGCCGATAAGACGGAATCAAGAGATAGGCACCTCCGCTTAATTTTTACCTAACCACACAGCAGTACCTGTTTCAAGAAACTAGAAAGCAACTTCGAGGAACAGCCCTGCAGTAATGGGGCGTGGCGGCGTAATTTGATTACCCTCAGACAGCCGAAAACCGTTACCATAAGAAAAGGTATTAGCCTTTGTGTCTGTTAAGTTACGAGCGTAGAGCCCTAATTTCCAGCGATCCGTCGTAAACTGAATTTTAGTATTTAGTATACCATAGCCGCCCATCGCAGCAGAGCCTCCTTCATTGAAGTTGAGAGCCGATTTACCAATATAAGAATAATCTGCTTGAAGGCTTGCAGCCCAATCATGCGACAGAGACACTTCATATATCAGAGAAATACTTGCGGTACGCTCCGGCACCGCAGGTAAGCTGTCACCTGCCCGAGCTCCCAAAAAGGCGTTATCATCCCTTAATTCAGAATCATTCCAGAAAAATGAGCCGTTAATTTCGAGGCCCACAAAAGGCCGCGCAGTAAACTCTGCCTCATAGCCGACGATCCGTGCCTCCCCTACATTAACAGTGAGCGGCAAACCAGACGGCCCCAATTGGTCTGACTGAATATCATACCATCTAACCATAAAAACTGAAAAATTCAGCCCCAACTGCCTATCAAACCAGAATGACTTCAATCCCAGTTCGCCGTTAAATAGATTATCTGATTGAAATCCATTTACAGCAGCTTCTTCAAAATCATGATCAGGGTCGGCAGCTAACAAAGCAGAAACAGGTGTATTAATATTGAGGGCCCCAATTCTATAACCCACAGAAGCTAGGGCATATGATTGAATATTGTCTGTCCACTCGTACTTAACAGCGAGTTTAGGCACAAAACTATGCTTCACCTTGCGACTAGTTTGAGTAAGAACACTATCGTTCAATGCCAAGATAGATACATAATCCAACTTTAACAGGCTACGGGAATACCGGGCCCCCGCGGTGACACTCAATTTATCCGTTAGGTGGTTACTTACTTCACCAAACAAAGCAAACTCATCGCTTGTTTCTTGCCTGTCTTCGGCCAGCCCAATGTGCGCTTCCCCTGTCGGATCATTTTCCCGGACAAAGGCAAGCAACGCGCCCATATTGTGCCTGCGGCCTTGATAATATAGCCCTGCCATCCATTCCAGCTCACTATCACCTTGGGACCGCAACCGTGTTTCATGGCTGAAAATGCGGATATTATCTTCACTAAGATGCCCGACACCCTCAGTGTCAAACAACTGCAGAAACTCTTCACTTTCACTAAAAATTGAAATATCAGAACGAGAAAATAAGTCGCTATTGATTTGTTCGGTATGGGTAATAAAAGACAATCCGGCCGTCGCATCAACCTGCTTGCCAGTAGACCGCTTAACAAAAGCTGTCGCGCTTGTAAGTGCCACGGAAGAAAAGGCACCAGTTAAAGTCAAATTACCGTGGAAAAAGGTATCAGAATAAGGTTCTTGTATTCCATTCGCGCGTTTATTCCTTCCGAAATCAACTTGGTAATATTGCATGTCATCATATCGTATTGCTTGAAAATTACCCACTAGATCAAGTGTCCAGGCGTCATTAACTTTCCATCGCAGTGCTGGACGCACACCATGTATTTGAAGGCTATTAACATCTTTAAGCCCAATGCTAATGTCATCAATAAAACCAGACTTCAAATCAACATAGCCTGACAGCCGAAATCCTAGTTTGTCGGTAATCAAAGGCGTATTAAATGCAAGGTCAAGCGACCCGTTAAGGTCGCCAAACTTAGTGTATGACCCTGATAGCCGTGTCCGTAAACCCGTGGCATCAAGGTCCGGCTTTGCGGTAATCACACGGTACACACCTGCAAGTGACCCTGATCCGTATAATGTACCTTGGGGTCCACGAAGCAGTTCAACGCGCTCAATATCAAAAAGTCGAATATCCGGGTTTGTATCAGAATAATTTACTGGCGTTTCGTCAATGTAAACGCCAACCATCGCCTGTGTTCGATCAGAAAATACGCCATCAGATAAACCTCGAACAAATATTTTGTTGCGACCCGGCCCTAAATTAGTTGTCAGCACCCCAGCCAAATGAGGTGCAACAGACTGGAAATCATAAGCGCTTAAATCTTCTAGTGTTAGTGATGATACCGCGGACACACTGACGGGGAGCCTAAAGTTGGTAGAAGGTCGCTTACTTGCGGTAATAACAAGGTCTTCTATAATTCTTTCCGGCGTACCTATATTACGCTGCTGCTCAGGTTTGTTTTTTTGCTTTGGTTTTTGAACCACGTGAAAAAGCTGCACCGCGGTATCATCTTTGAAAGTAAAACCCAAACCTGTCCCTGATAATAAAGCCCGTAAAGACGCTGACTTCGATGTGTGCCCTTTAGTACCTGGAGACAACCGGCCTCTAATCTCAATCCCAGAAAAATTGATAGAGACGCGCGCTTTTTCTGCAAACTCAAAAAGGGCGGCTTCCAGAGCCTGCGGAGCAACTTCATAAATTTGCACTTGAGCATAAACAGTTGAAGCATACCCAATATCAGTAAGCGCAATTGTAGAGGCCAATACGACCCTAGCCACCATCTTGCTCACACATTTACCTCTATTTGGATGCCAACTTAATACTATTGTTTCCCACTATCACATCAAGCTGTAAAAAGTCAGCCAATTGCTGTGCCATTTGTGCCGAAGAAGATACAACAAGCGTACCCGAAAAAGCTATGCTCGCAAGTTTCGCATCCGCCAATTCGATAGTTGTTTTTGGAAACAGACCATTAATAGCTGCCACAATCTCAATAAGAGGTGCCTCTCTATATGTTAAGACCCCGTCAGACCATGCACCAATAGCAGCTGTCTCTCTCTTACTGAGCCGAGGCACAGTTTCACCTTGATTATAGTAAGCAACCACACCTGGCTCCAACAAAACTGGTTTAGACGCTGCCTCAGGCGTTTGCTCATTCACTAAAATATCAACCGACACAAGGCCTTCATTCACCGACACTTGATCAAAACCTCCCCCCAACAATACTTCAAAACGTGTCCCTAGCACTTTGACTTGCCGCGATGCAGTATTGACGTAAAAAGGCCGCGCCTTGTCTTTAGTGACATCAAAAAAGGCCCTACCCTTCTTCAAATTCACGATGCGTGAAGAGGGTTCAAATTCTACTGAGATCTCACTCTCACCAAACAACGACACCGAGGTTCCGTCGGCAAGCTCAACAGTTTTTACATGCCCACTTTCTGATGCGTATGTTTGCGCCGCCAAATAATCCGGAGCAGGCGTGGTGACCATAGATAGAATGAAAAACAACAAAGCCGCAGCTACGGCACTGGCAAGACTATATTGAGGCCAAGTCCAATCAGAGAAAAACCGAGTCCATGATAATTTTTGGCTAACCTGTATTTCTGAAGCAGCAAAATCCTGTGCAAAAGCTATCCGAGCAGCGGCATCAAACTCTGGCGACTTTTTCATTGTTGCCGCTAGAAATTCCTCAGCTTCTAGGTGGGCTGGGTCAGCAAGCAACCATTCCATATGTTGCTCAACATCACAGTCATTAGCTGATCCGGATGTCATCCTTGCTTGCCACGTCGCTGCCACATTCAAAACAGCAGGATCAATATGATTTGCTTTAGCTTTTGCCATTATTCAATCTCGTTATACACATACAGAACGTAGCTACAAAGCTACTACCTCCATAATTCATCAAAGGACAAACCACCTAAACATCCCTCACTTCGGCAAGAGCTTTTATTGCGCGTATCATATGTTTCTCGATTGTGCTCCTTGGGATACCTGTTTGCTCGGACACTTCAGCATGACTGAGTCCCTCTAACCGATGGAGTAAAAATATCCGTCGTGTTTTCTCAGGTAATCCGCCAACTACAGCTAGCGCCGCCTCAAGCTGCTGCTTCCCCGACAGCACCCTCGCAGGGTCAACACTTTTAGAGGCTGTCGCATCACTATCAGCGCCTTCAGTATGAAGTTTCCCCCATGCATCCTCGCGTGCAGCGCGCGCATCTCGCCCCCGCACGCGGTCAATCACCAAATTTGTAGCAATCCGTGCAAGCAAGGCTGCGGGCGAATCTACGGCAGCGGGGTCATACTTCTTATGGAAGCGGGCGAATGCCTCCTGCACAATTTCTTCTGCCTCGGCCTCGTCTTTCAAACGTGCCACTACAAAGCGCAGTAACGGGCCATGCTGGACCCGAAACAATCCCTCCAACGTCGGGGCCGCTGTTGGGGCCCTTGGGGTTGTTTTTAAAGTACTATTTTTTACCCAAAACTTCATGACAAGAACGTAACTGAAATAAAAGTTTAAGAAAAGTCTTTAGACCTTGCTCATTTTTTGCAACAAAGGTGGATGCTTCGTGCTATGTGCATCGTTTTCTACGTAATGCACGACGCTATGTTTGGAGAGAGAATAATGACTACAACAACAAAAAAGTCCATCAATGTCGCCATTATCGGTGTAGGTAACTGCGCAAGTTCGCTTGTTCAGGGCATCTACTATTATGGCGCGTCTAGGGAAAAAGACGCATCTGGCTTGATGCACGACGACCTAGGGGGGTATAAAGCTTCTGACATTTGCGTAACTGCAGCGTTTGACATTGACAAACGTAAGGTAGGTAAAGATGTTTCAGAAGCTATATTTGCTGCACCTAACTGTACAACAGTATTCCAAGACGCCATCCCACATCAGGGTGTTACCGTAAAAATGGGCGCTACGCTCGACGGGTATTCTGACCACATGGCTTCTTACCCTGACGGGCGCAGGTTTATGCCGAGCGACGCACCAGAGCCAACTAAGGCTGACGTTGTTCGTGAACTGAAAGCCGCTAAGGTTGACGTTCTAATGAACTATTTGCCAGTTGGTAGCCAACAAGCAACAGAGTTTTATGCTGAGTGTGCTTTGGAGGCTGGCGTTGCTTTCGTTAACAATATTCCAGTATTCATTGCCAGCAACCCAGTATGGGCTGAACGTTTTGAAAAAGCCGGTCTGCCAATCATTGGTGATGATATTAAAGCACAGCTTGGTGCCACTATCGTACACCGTGTCCTGACAGACTTGTTTGCAAAACGTGGCGTTGCAATGGACCGTACTTATCAGCTCAACACTGGTGGTAATACTGATTTCTTGAACATGAAAAACCAGACTCGTCTGGCGTCCAAGAAAACATCCAAAACTGAGGCTGTTCAATCAGTTGCTGCTCACCGTCTTGACGATGAAAACATCCATGTTGGTCCAAGTGACTATGTAGCATGGCAGAATGATAATAAAGTCTGCTTCCTACGTATGGAAGGCCGCCTATTTGGTGACGTTCCTATGAATTTGGAACTTCGTCTTTCAGTTGAGGATTCGCCAAACTCTGCTGGTGTTGCGATCGATATGATCCGTTGTGCCAAAGTAGCGCTTGACCGAAACCACTCTGGTCTTGTTGAAGGCCCGAGTGCTTACTTCTGTAAGCACCCGCCTGTTCAGCATACAGACGACGAAGCACGCCTTATGACTGAAGCCTTTATTGCTGGCCGTCACTTTACGACAGTAGGTAAAGCCTCAGACAAAGACGATGCAGAGGTAGCTGTTGCTGGTTAATAGCCGGTAACAGACCATATTATGGACGCCCACTAACCTTTGCTTTTAGCAAAAAGGTTAGTGGGCGCTATATAACAAGGTCTGAAAATGACGGAAACTACCTCAGAAGCCCCACAAGCGCACGAATATGGACGCCCAGCTTCTATTGAAGACGCTAGCAATCGCTACTTCATACACCCCCTTTCCAATTTGGTTGTAAAAGTAGCAAAAGCCGCCGGCGTTACCCCTAATTTTGTATCCCTTATGGGCCTAGGCTGTGGATTGCTCGCAGGCTACCTATATTATTACACGCCTCAAACCTCCTATGTGGTTGGCGCATTCGCCGCTATGATTGGCTGGCATATACTTGACGGCGCCGACGGCAAGCTTGCCCGTGAAACAGGGCAGACCAGCGCTTTCGGACGTATCATTGATGGTATGTGTGACCATCTAGTTTTCTCTGCTGTATATGTTGCGCTTGCGCTCAACCTCATCGCTTCTGGCTCACCGACCTCAGTTTGGTGGCTTGTAGTTGGCGCGGGTGTATCCCATGCTGTTCAAGCGGCAGGGTATGAAGAACGCCGACAAAAATTCCAGCGCCGACTAAAGAACGTTCAGCGTGAATGCATTGAAGAAAATTTACTGGTCATTGGAGGCAAAAAGTCCTTCTGGGCAGGTATTTATGACAAAGCTCAAAAATTTGTTTCTGGGAATGATTGCGGCTTTGACCAAGCTCTAGAGGCACTTCGTGCTGACCCAGCAAAAGACAACCATGTGATACCGTTTATCAACAAAACCGCATCTATGGTTGCGGCATGGGGGCTTCTAAACGCGAATAACCGTACCCTAATGATTTTTGTTTGCGCCTTCATTGGGCAACCGGCTTTATATTTTCTATTTGAACTCGTTGTTCTAAACCTAGTACTAGTGGCACTAATGTTTTCAGAGAACCGGCTTGAAAAATCCCTCACAACTGAGGCAACAGCCTTAGCTACAGCCTAAGTCATGGGTGCCCTCGACGATATCAAGGATATCCTAAGAGGGGCACTAGCAGCTCTTGGAGGCTTTGGAGGGCGTATGCTCGCCCGGCTGGTACTCATTCTAACAGCAGGCCAGCTTTTTGGCGCAGAAGCCTTCGGTGTTCTAGGGCAAATTGCGGCGATTACAGAAATAACGGCTGCAATTGCTACCCTCGGCTTACGCAGAAGCTTACTTGACTATCTGAGCGCAGACCATGCCGATGAAGATGCTGTAGCCAGCACCATAAAAAACGCGCTAGTTTCTTCACTTGGGCTCGCAGTAGTCCTGTCATTCTTGTTAGGTTTTGCTTGGCCATTCCTGTTTAGTGAACTGCCGATGCCAACGATTTTGTACTTCTCTATACCTGCAATCGTTTTTTCTGAAGTTGCCGGCACTGCCATCCGCTTCAAGCGAATTATTCGGTGGGAAGTTATTGCGCGCTACATTATGGAGCCTTGGTTTTTCCTTGGGGCCGCTTTGCTCTTTTATCACTTTGGCATGGTAGCCACAGGCATCATTATCGCCTATAGTATTTCCCACCTTGCCGCTGCAGCAGGCATAGCTAAAGGTCTCAGCGACACAATTGGCATTAAAAAACTAATTACAGCTGACATTCATTGGCGCTCATTACACAAATTGCCACTTAAAAGTTTGCCCGTTGGCATGACTGATCTCGGGGTTATGGCTTTCCGCCGCCTTGATATACTAGTATTATCTCTCGTGGTTAGCCACGAAGTAACAGGCATCTATTACATGGCGCAGCAACTGGTGACGGTGCCACACAAAATTCACCAACTTTTTGCATCACGAACTAAAAAGCAAAGCCATTGCTGCTAAGATGGAGGGCCTTTGCCGCTGGGTCTTTACCTTGCAAGTCGCTGTCACCGTACCGTTTATGGTGTTCGCGGCACACCTTCTCGGTTTATTTGGTGATCAGTTCGCTGCTGGAGCAATGGTCTTTGTACTTTTGCTCATTGCCGAGCTTTTCGATGGCAGTTTTGCGCTCACAGAAACGCCACTTGTTTTTGCTAAACCAAAAACTCCCCTTAAGCTTATCATTATGACGCTCATGATCGAGATACCAGCCATCTATACACTATCCCATCTATGGGGTATGGAAGGGGCTGCGGCGGGCTTCCTAATAGCCATGGCAAGCCTCACGACTGCGCGGCTCATCATGCTCAAAAAGCACCTTGATATCACAATCATTAGCCGCGCGTTTATTCGGCCAATTTCACTCGCGTTATTGGTGGGAGGTCTGCTCGTATTTACGACGACTGTGGTGAACATGGACAGGGGTTATATATTTGGGCCAGCAATTTTTCTAAGCATAGCCATATTCCTAGGATTAATCAGACTATTCGCACTGACCCCTGGAGACAGGCAAATTATTGAGCAACTACGCTCCGGTTAGTTTCATACCACTCAGTCGCAAGCTTATGCATTTCAGGGCTATCCACATCAATCCAGAAGCTATCGCCGACATCAACACCTATAGCATTCTGCTCAGCGGCGAGGATCATCATACCTCCTGATATAGAATAATCATTGTTATCATGACCGCTTTTCTCAATGGCCTCAAAAAGCGCAGGACCTGCTAAAAAAATCCCCGTATCAAAAGCATTATAAACAGCAAGTTCTTTGCCAATATCCCTGATATGCTGCCCAGCAAACCGAACACGCGTTACATCTTCCAAGTCCACATATTCGTTTTCAAGTCGTAGGTCTAAGCCTAACCCAACCTGATTGTCTTGAAGTTTCTGACGGGTGAGGCGCTCATAAAGTTTTGGCTCAACCAGATGATCACACATAGCAAGGCAAAAGCGGCCCTTCAAATGGCCCTTTGCTTTGAGCACAGATATCCCATTTGGGTGTTTAAAATCTGGATTAAAAACAGTTTCGATATCCCAGCCACGACGCACTGATAATTCAGCTAAAAACTCTTTCAAAATCTCTGCATGGTATCCAACAACAACAGTTGCACGTTTCAGCCCTGCCGCAAATGCATTTTCCATAGCATGCTCAATAAGCGGTGTACCGCAAAGCTCTACGAGTGGTTTGAGGTCTCCTTTGGCACGCAGCCGTGTACCCATACCCGCTGCTACTATCAAAAGATCTTCAATCATTTACTCAATCCCAATTTCTGTGTTGCAGCCAGTTTTTCCTGCCGCATTTCATAGAGCCTTATGAGCGCAGGCAATAATAGCCATGTAAGCAAAAGGCAAACACCAAATCCAATTAATGCCAGCAACCCCATTGACCTGAGGCCACCCATTGATGCTGTAATCAAACCACCAAACCCTAACAAAGTTGTCAATGTAGTGACACTGGCCGCACGACCAGTACCTGCCATCACCGTCTCTATATCTTCCCCAGTTTCCCGTAATCTCTCAAAAATATGGATACCATTATCAACAGAAATACCTATCAACGATGGCAAAATAACCATATTGATTATTGAGAGAGGCAGCCCAACCACAGCCATAATCGCTATTGTAAACAAGAGCGAGAGAGCTGTAGGAATTAGGATCACAGCACTTGCTGCAAACGATCTAACAAACCCTAAAATAATAAAAATAGTAACCCCGCCCACAAGAGAAACTGCCCGCGCAGCATCTGCTTTCATAAGGGCAAGCATCTCAACGAAAATAAAGCCCTCGGAAGCTGGATTATAGGTTTTTCCATCAACAGTGAATTCAGCGGCATCATCATAGAACTGCCGCGCAAGATCAGCATCATCCATTGTCACCGAGTTATAGATATACATCAAATAACCAGGTCGGCTTTCTGTACCGAGGAATAGACGCTGCATTGTAGGCGACAAATCTGTTGCCTTAAGCATATCGATGTCGAGATATTTGGTTTTGTCAGCCAGCTCTTCCGGCAAGGGTCCGCCTTCTTCAAGTTTTGCCCACATGCGTTTGATAATTTGAAGGCGCTCTTGCTGCTCATTAGCGTCTGGCACAAAATTTCGGACACTTGTTAGCTTGGCGATCGTTGGGCTATCCACGTCATTTTTCGCATATTCCTCAAAATATTCCTCAATTGCCTTCACATCCTCCAAAGATTCGACAACTAAAACGGCCCTATCGTGTCCGCCTTTAAAGATATTTTTTGATTGTGTCGTCGCCCACAGATGTTCATCTGATTGCGCTGCTTGAATATTTTTAAAGTTTTTCTCAAAACTCATTTTGGGTGCCCAAAAGAGAGCAACTGCAACAAAAGGTAATAGTGCCAATATAGTACCGCGCGGATACCGGCTGCCTATTGTCAATAGACGGCCAAGATTCTTGGTCGCTCTTTTCTCATGCTTGGTCCAATCAACATGCTTTTCCACAATCGATAGGAACGCGGGAAACACAGTGTACATGGCTATAAAAATGAGTAGAATACCGCTACCCGCAATAAACCCGAACTCACGGAATGCGCGGAATTCGGTTAACAGCAACGATAAGAAGCCAATAGCTGTCGTGACACCCGCCACAAGAGAGGCTCGGCCTGTTTGCCCCATAATAACAGCAATGGCATCAATATGCGTAGCGCCCTTAGCTCGCGTTTCCGCATAACGACTAAAGTTATGAATACCAAAATCAATACCGAGCCCGAACAAAATCAAAGCCAAAAAGATAGTGATTAGGTTGAGGCCTCCAATCACAACTGAGGTCAGCCCAATGGTCCAAACAATCCCAAAAATCAGCGGCAAAATTATGAGTGGTACAACAATGGCTCGGCGATAGTGAAACAGCAAAAGCAAAATAATCATGCTAATTGAACTGCCTAGCCCTAAAACCACATCATTAATCACAGCATCAAATTGCGAGACTTTATTGCGGATGCGGCCAGCAATGCCTACGTGCAAACCATCTTCTGGGGCATTTAAATCCAGCGCATTGATAATAGCAGCTACGTCCGACACCATTTTTTTTGCGTCGCCTAAACCTTCAAAGCCACCTTTCGGCCATATAACGAGCGCTTGCGTTTCCCCGTCGTCAGATACAAATCTGCGTTCTGTTTCAATCTCGTCATAGATATGAGATTTAAGGGCTTCCTCCGAAAACTCGCGGTCAATCCCACCACCGCTTGCAGCGCTCTTACCACTATCAAGTAAGGTTATATTGAGAGGAATACCTGTTTTCTCTTGAAAGTCCTCTGTAGCCGCCGTCAATACTTCTTTTTCAAGAACTTTTTCTACCTGCTCTAATTCAGGTACGCTAAGCATAAGCAGCTTATGCCGTTCTAATACTGAAATATCTTCAAAATACTGGACACTCTCGCTCCAGAGCAACGGCCGTGTCACGGCTTCCAGAATGAATAGAACCTCTTCAACACGTTTACGGTCTTGGCCGTGCACCACCACTTGAATCGATGAAAAGCTACCCGCTTTTTCCATCGCGTCATTCAAGGTCTGTACGCTCGGTGCACCTTCAGGCATCAAAGCTTCAAGCTTAGTAGAAACCTTCAAGCCCTGCATCGCCAGAAATGACAAAAACAATAGGCCTACAGCCACTGTCATTATCAACCAGCGCGCCCGAACAATATGTTCAGCAGCTTTCATGCTCCAGTTTTGAACAAACACTCTTTTTTACTACCCCGTCGTATCTCAAACTCATCCTTTTAACGGGATAAGCGCCCCCACGCCTCCAATGCAATAGCTCGGAACGCTTTGTACTCATAGTTGGGACGTTTGGCAAATTAATGCCAGCAAACAATCTACTTAGCAGATTTGGCAAAAGTATGACCAAACGACGATAAGTTGCATAATAGGTGGGCAGCTATGTCGCAGCGATTACTATATCAAATTGACAAGCTTCAATAGGCCCAGTACTCAGCTGCAGTGTACTTGACAATGCCGTGACGTTCTTGCGTTCAGATTTAGTAAGTGACCAATATATTCCATCTCTGCCATTAAGCTCATTTTCGTCTGCAAAATACATCTGCGTGGTAAGTGTTCTAAATCCCTTAGCTTTTACCTTAAAATGAATATGGGGTGTCCTACCCGTATAAGGTGCGGGTTTAATAGTTTGGAACAAATATTCCCCATCCCGGTTAGCCGAAGTGCGCCCAAACCCTTGGAAATTTTGATCTATCCGGCCTGTGCCTCGACTGTGATGGTAGGTACCGAATCTATCACATTGCCATAGCTCCACTGTAGCCCCAGAAACAACTTCACCGTACACATCAAAAACACGGCCAAATACTTGAATATGGCGGCCTTGTCCCAACTGCTCATTATCACCAAACTGAAGCAAGTTTGCATCAATATCATCCGGAAACGAGCGGGGGTAAAAAGGCCCCTCTGTTTGTGTTGGCGTCGGAAAGCTTGTTTCTGCTGCCCAGACTTTATGTGAAGGAACCAAACAGGCAGTGGTGCCCGCAGCCAACCCATGCAACACTTTCCGCCGGCTTACGCCGTACCTTTGACTAAACTTGGTTTTCATAGACCATTTCCTTACCTCGACACATCAACACACCGTTTCGTCCCACCTGCCTAAAGTATAAATGTAATTATATAACATTCATGTACTTTGAGGCGAGCAGGTAATAATTGCGGTGAACTGCTCCCAGTTTGCGACCAATGGCAAGACATCAAATTTTATTTGGTTATAGTATTACATATTCTACAAATCCTGTTGGGAGGGACATATGGCAAAAGTGAGTTTTACGATCAATGGTGTCGCACGCAGTTTTGACGGCGACGGCGAGATGCCACTTTTATGGCATCTACGCGAAGAAGCCGGCCTAAAGGGGACCAAATTTGGCTGCGGCAGTGGTCAGTGTGGTGCTTGCACAGTTCATGTTGATGGTGACGCCGCAAGGAGTTGCTCTGTCCCGATGAACACAATCGAGGGAGCTGCTATCACAACAATTGAGGGCTTAGCTGACGGTGACAAACTACACCCCGTACAAGAGGCCTGGATTGAAGAAGATGTCCCTCAGTGCGGTTACTGCCAAGCAGGGCAAATAATGGCGACAACCGCTTTCCTCAAAGAGGTACCAAACCCAACGGACGAAGACATCAACAACGGTATTGATAACCTTTGCCGCTGCGGCACCTATTTCCGTATTAGAAAGGCCATCAAACTCGCTGCAAAGAAAATTCAGGAAGCATAGGAGTACGGCATGGCTAATCTCTCTCGTCGCGGCTTTTTGAAGTCTAGCGCGGGTATTGGCACTCTAGCTATTGCTGTTTCCAATACGCCATACATTTTAGCGCAAGATGAGCCTGACAACACCGGCCTTGTTACACCGTGTCTGCATTTTGATGCGACAGGGAACATAATTTTTTATGTTCCCACCCCTGAAATGGGGCAAGGCATGAGTACGACTGGTGCACTCATGATTGCTGAAGAACTTGATTTGAACCTTGATCAAGTTCACGTAGCCCAAATGCCATACGTAGAAAAACGATCCGGTATTGAGTTTTACCAAGGTTCAGGCGGCAGCGGTTCAACTATGCGTACATGGAACCAAGTCCGTGGCACTGCTGCCTTTGCAAGAGATCTATTTATTGAAGCGGCATCTAGGCGCTGGCAAGCTGCCAAAACTAATCTGTTCATCGCAGACGGGCATGTTGTTAACAAAGAAAACGATGAGCGCATCCCTTACCGCGAATTAGTCAAGGATGCCCGCACCTTTATGCGAGGAAGCCTAATAGCAGAAAATAGCGCCCCAAAACCCAATAAAGATCATAAGTTCATTGGGAAAAATCAACCCATTGTCCACGGCAAGGAAATCGTAACAGGCGTACCTCTCTTTGGAATTGATGTAGATGTACCCGGCATGCTGCACGCTGTTATCAGAAGATGCCCTCATCTAAGAGGTCATGTTATTCGCTACGATGACACTACCGCAAAGGCCATGCCTGGCGTGCGCCAAATAGTATCTATCCCCAGAATGCCAGAAGACCCCAAAGACTGGAGACGAGTAGCTGCTGGTATTGCAGTAGTTGCTGATACCTACTGGCAAGCTAGACAAGCAGCTAATGCACTCGACATTACTTGGGATGGCTCCGTTTCCACCGAAGATGACACCGAGGTTTTGAAAACCAAAGCACTGGATAGCCTTAAAAACGGTGAAATGCGAACAACTATAGAAGCAGGTGATTTAGAGGCAACTTTTAGCGCTGCGCATTCTACAACTG
>CAXBKT010000073.1:0-17158 GCA_963976155.1 uncultured Kordiimonadaceae bacterium
AGCCACACTTGAAGCAATGACAGCGCGCCAACTGCCGGTAAAAGCTTTGATCATCAGCGAGAGTGAAGGAGCTGGTCACCCCGATTTTGAAAACACCCTTAAGCAAGCGGCCGTTTGGACAGACTTGCCTATCATCGGCATACCCAGAATACTGGGCCCAAGAGCATGGGAAAATGCACCAAACCTTCTTTCACTACTTTCCTGATTAATCCACAGGCAAGGGATTCCTAGCTGGCATTAGTTTGCCGGGCAGCTTTGACCTTCACCCCCAACACTCCAATTAGAAAACCCGCCAAGCCCTTGAATTTTCATATATTACGGATAGCAGCCTAAACTGGCACGGCTGTTGCTCCTATATGGCAAACCTTAACAGCTGTCTCGGAGTGTTACCATGCAACAAGAATTGTCATTCGACCAAGATTTTTACTTTGGCTACGTCGCAGACAATCTTCTTAAAAACCTTGGCCCGAAGGCACTTCACTATGCTGACCAAGCTCTTATTAAAATGAAAACCATAGGCGATGATGAAGGCTTTAATCTTTGGCTTTCTATTCATGAACACTTGACTGCTAAGGCTGTTGAAACAGCCCCAGTAGACGAACAGACAGTACATTAACTAGTTACGGACGGGATACTCTCAGCACCCGGCACCCATCATCCCGTCCGCGACCGGGACATACCCAATCCCGGTCCAAGACCCGCCCCACCCAGGGCGGGTCTTTTTCATGCGCGAGAGATTTTATACATAAATTTGACTGTGGCCGTTAACTGGCTATTGAGATTTCTCTCGTACCCTATAGAAGTCTGAACTGAATGTTGCCATTCAAGGAAATTAATAAGGCTGCTAGAATGACACAAACCAACGACGCTGCACACGTCACCCATCTTGATGTTACCGGGTTACTTTGCCCCATCCCTGTATTACGGGCACGGCGCATCCTTGATGATCTGAATGTAGGTGATCATTTAGTGGTGAAGGCCTCTGACCCCGCCTCTGTCCAAGACATGCCTGCTTTTTGTAGAATGACAGGCCACACACTACATATGGCAAGTGTTGAAGACGGAAACTATATTTATGAAATAGAGAAATCTGTCAGTAAAACGGAAGACACTGGCAATGTTATTCCTATTAAAACTGTGGCAAGAAGCTAAGTCTCACAGTAATTTGTCCGCTGCTATTTTTTACCTAAAACACCCGCAAGCCAACCAGCACCGATCGCAACAAAAACTGCAGTTAACCCATACAAGAATGGATACCCGTGGGCAAAATCATAAGCCGCGCGCTCAAAACCCTCTTTATCAACAGTCAGGTTAATGCGATCACGTGACTTCAAACTGCCCTTTTGAAACAAGAATGTTTCCACATTGAATTTCCCAACAGGTACATTCGCCGGCAAATGAATATCTGTTTTAAACAACCCTTCAGCAAGCTTTGTAACGGTGTCTTTCTCTTGCCTATACAGCCCGTCCCCAGACCTTAATCTGAATAATGCTTCTTTAAATACCGCGTCTGGCGCCACTAAACCGCGTGCTGTTTTAGTCAAGAGCGGAAGATTGCTAAAACCAATCCCATTTGCTTCATAAACAGTCGCGCTCGCTATTTCATCCAAGGGCCTAGAGGCAGCTACAGCATAATAGCCCGGCGCTGATGGGAAGACTAAATTTTCGTTATTTATCCAAATACCGCCAACATTATCTTTACGCCGTACAACTGTCGGCGCATTTGGCCCACGCACCACAATCACAATATCATATTCACTCGTCACAGGGTTTATTGTTGAGGATCCGACAGCACCAAACAGAATCAACTGTGCCCCATCAAAACTATAGCGAATTTCAATTCTCGTATTCGACAAGTCGGTCACCAAAGCTTGAACAGCAAATGATGGCAGTACAACCAGAGCAACCAATAAACTAAGGACAAAACGATACATTAGTGCGCTCCCTCAGTAGCAATAACCGCAGACACACTAAAACGTTCGTCAGGCTCCATAACAAGGCCGATACCCATTTTAATACACACGAGCAGCACCAACAGTGCAAGTAACGCGCGCAGCTGCTCACCCTGGAGTTTCAAGCCAATACGAGCTCCCATCTGCGCACCAACCACCGCGCCAAACAAAAGTAAAATCGCCATGAAAATATCAACAGTCTGAGTATTCACAGAATGAAAAATTGTCGTAAGGGCTGTCACAAAAATAATCTGAAAAAGGGAAGTACCGATAACTACATTAGTTGGCATACCAAGGATATAAATCATCGCCGGCACCATAACGAAGCCTCCACCAACCCCCATAATGGCAGCAAGAACACCCACAAGCATCCCAATTGCTAGCGGTAGCAACGCAGAAATATAAAGGCGCGATTTCTTGAAACGCATTTTAAAAGGGAGAGTATGAATCCACGCTTTGTGGCGGTCTTCCCTAGATGTTTTTGGTGGTACATACCCATTATACTGCCGAATAATAGCGCGCATACTTTCCCAGAACATCAGCCCGCCAACAAGCCCCAAAAACAGGACATAGGCAAGCGATATCATCAAGTCCACCTGCCCCAGAGACCTCAGATACGTAAATACTTGGGCACCAAAAAAAGACCCGACAGCGCCGCCAACAATAAGCACCACACCCATTTTGACATCTATACCTTGCCGCCGCCAATGAGCGAGCGCCCCGGAAACCGAAGCTGCTGTAATTTCATTTGATTCTGTTGCCACGGCAACCGCCGGCGGTACGCCGACAAAAATTAGGAGCGGTGTCATCAAGAAGCCACCTCCGACACCAAACATCCCGGATAGAAAACCCACAATTGCGCCCATACCAATCACGAGAAAAATATTCATCGAGATTTCGGCAATCGGCAAATAAAGCGTCATAGAATTATGGTCCAGACAAATAAGTGGCGGATAGGTCTGCTTGGTTTTTGGCCCGCATATCTTGTCGTAACGAAAATTACGTCAAATTGCAATCACATGAGAACAGAAATTCACGTCGGTTTATCGTGATAAACTTACTCTGGTCACAAAACCTCTAGGCCGCACCAGAGGCACCTTTGCTATTCCGGCGTCCATGCTTCTCTAATGCCTCTTTCATCGCTGCATCAATTCTGCCCGTAGCCCACAAACTGTACATCTTATAATCGCCAAGGAATGACCACCATGTGTAATCAAATGTTGCTGGACGGTTTTTCTCAAAAACAAAATGCCCTACCCACGCAAAGCCATAACCAATCACAGGATACAGTAACAACATCCACCATGTCTGGGAGTAAAGAGCATACAGCACAACCGCAGTCGCAAGTGTTGTGCCTGCATAATGCAATCCTCGACAAATCGGTAATGAATGTTCCGCTAAATAATATGGGAAAAACTCGGAAAAATTATCAAATTTTGGTGCCATAACAATTGCCTCCCTTATTACATTTTCATTTATCTCAGTACTACGAGTCGCTCATGAAAATACTTTTAAACTCCCCTAGCGCGATTAAAAGTAAACTAACCAGTCCATAAATTACAGAGATAATTCAGGACTCTAATAAATGTGAAGGAGAAATACTTGACGTTAACGTAAACGTTAATTATCTTAATGATGCACATTAAAGGATAATATATGCCGTCTGACACTGCTGCAACATACACCATTAAGGAACTAGCGTGCGACTATGGAATTACCGCCCGCACGTTACGCCACTATGAAGAACAGGGGTTAATATCTCCTGAACGGCAAGGACAGCATCGCATCTACCGACACGAAGATCGTGTAAGGCTTGCTTGGATACTCCGCGGCAAGCGTGTTGGTTTCTCTTTGCACGAAATTGGCGAAATGCTTGATCTCTATGAAATCGGTGATGGCCGCGAAAAACAACGCGCCGTCACTGTTGATCGCTGCCGTCACCGTATAGATGACCTAAAAGCACAGCGCGACGACATTAATGCCACCATAGATGAGCTTGAAGAGTTTTGTGATCTAATCAGCAACCTGAAACGATCACCGAATGGGAAAGGTTGGCTACGCCGTGATACCGGCGAACCACTTAGCACCTATTCACCAAAGTAATTTTAAGAATAACTCCAATAAACATAGTTGAGGATCTGACATGCCTAGCTACCGCGCCCCAGTAAAAGACATGAATTTTGTACTGAATGAAGTATTGAATATCGGAAAATACTCTAACCTACCCGGTTATGCGGATGTGACGCCTGACTTGATTGCCGCCATACTTGAAGAAGGTGCAAAAATTTGTGAAAACGAACTCGCGCCCCTAAACCTGTCTGGTGACCGCGAAGGCTGCACACGCCACGAAGACGGATCTGTTTCAACACCAAAAGGTTTCAAGGAAGCTTACGACAAATTTGTTGAGGGCGGTTGGCCCGGGCTTTCTGATAATCCCGAATACGGCGGACAGGGTCTGCCGCATGTGATGGGGTTCTGCGTTGAAGAAATGATGGTTTCTGCAAACATGGCTTTTGCTATGTACCCCGGTCTCTCGGCTGGTGCGCGTGCTGCGATCGAAGCAGTTGGGTCTGATGCCCAAAAGGAAAAATACCTCCCCAAAATGATTGCGGGTGAATGGACTGGCACCATGAACCTGACTGAACCACATTGTGGTACTGACCTTGGCATGCTGCGCACCAAAGCTGATCCAAATGGTGATGGTTCATACTCGGTCACAGGCACAAAAATTTTCATCTCGTCTGGCGAGCATGACCTAGCAGACAATATCATCCACCTTGTGCTTGCGCGCTTACCTGATGCACCAGAAGGCGTGAAAGGTATCTCGCTTTTCATCGTGCCAAAATTCAACGTGAATGACGACAATTCACTAGGTGACCGTAATGGTGTTGTGTGTGGTTCTATCGAAGAAAAAATGGGAATCCACGCCAACTCAACATGTGTACTGAACTTCGACGGTGCCAAAGGCTTCCTGATCGGTGAAGCGAACAAAGGCCTGAAGGCCATGTTTATTATGATGAACGCAGCGCGTATTGGTGTTGCGGTCCAAGGTTATGGCCTTTCGGAAGTCGCGTACCAAAACGCTGCGGAATATGCGAACGACCGTATTCAAGGTCGGTCTCTTACCGGGCCCAAAGCAACAGACAAAGCAGCCGATCCTATAATCGTGCACCCAGACGTACGCCGCATGCTACTCAATGCCAAATCCTTCAACGAGGCAGCACGCGCTGCAGCTCTTTGGTGTGCACTGCTTATCGACCTGTCACACAAAGCTGAAACAGAAGAAGAACGTCAGTGGGCGGATGACATCGTAAGCATCCTTACCCCAGTAATGAAAGGTGTCTTCACCGACCGTGGTTACGAATTTTGCTCAAGTTCACAGCAAGTTTACGGCGGCCATGGTTATGTTTCTGAATGGGGCATGGAGCAATTTGTGCGCGATGCGCGTATCACCCAAATCTATGAAGGGGCAAATGGCATTCAAGCGCTTGACCTTGTCGGCCGTAAACTACCAGCAAATGGTGGCCGGGGCGTACAGGCTTTCTTCAAGTATGTTGGGCGTTTCCTCTCAGACAATAAAGACAATGAAAAACTCGCTGACTTCATCAAGCCGCTGTCAGGTGCGCTGGCTGATTTGCAGGGCGCAACCATGTGGCTGATGCAAAATGCTATGGGCAATCCAGATCATGCTGGCGCTGGCTCCACGCCTTATATGCACTTGTTTGGCCATGTTCTTCTGGGGTTCCAGTGGGCACAAATGGCAAAAATTTCTGTCGAAAAACTGGACGAAGGCACAGACGATCCTACCTTCTTTGAGAACAAGCTTGTAACCGGCCGCTACTATATGAAGCGCCGCCTACCTGAAACCAAAGCTCTGCTCGCAGAACTTGAGGCTGGCGCTGACGATGTAATGGCACTGGACGCTGCGAATTTCTAATTCAGATAGAAAACCCTGAAGGGATATTTTTAAAATGACTGAAGCTTATATTTTTGACGCCGTCCGCACACCGCGCGGCAAAGGTCGCAAGGATGGCGCCTTGCATGAAATCACGCCTATCCAGCTCGCATCTCAATCACTTGAAGCCATTCGCGACAGAAACGGCATCGACACAGCAAATATCGATGATGTTGTACTAGGCTGTGTGTCACCAGTAGGCGAACAAGGTGCCAACATCGCACGCGTTGCTGCCATGAACGCGGGTTACGCTGAAACGACCGCTGGATTTCAAGTAAACCGTTTCTGTGCCTCAGGCCTTGAAGCAGTTAATATTGCAGCAGCTAAAGTTATGTCTGGCGAAGCTGACATGGTTGTTGGCGGCGGCGTTGAAGGCATGTCCCGCATTCCGATGGGGTCTGATGGCGGCGCATGGCCCACTGACCCCGCTGTAGCTTTTGACAATTATTTTGTACCACAAGGCATCTCCGCTGACCTTATCGCCACCAAATATGGTTACAGCCGCGATGACGTTGACGCCTATTCCGTTGAAAGCCAAGTCCGCGCCAAAGCAGCTTGGGATGCAAAACGCTTCGCTGGTTCCATTGTGCCCGTGAAAGATGTAATCGGCGGCATTGTGCTTGATCACGACGAACACATGCGCGCTGAAACAACCATGCAGTCACTTGGTAGCCTGAAGCCAGCCTTCACTGACATGGGTGCGTTTGGTTTTGATAATGTCGCAATTCAAAAATACCCTGAAATTGAAGCGATCAACCATGTGCACCATGCTGGTAACTCGTCTGGCATTGTGGACGGCGCAGCTGCTGTTCTTGTTGGCACTAAAGAAATGGGCGAACGCCTCGGCCTCAAGCCACGGGCACGGATAAAATCCATGGCGTCTGTTGGTTCTGAACCTACAATCATGCTCACGGGCCCAAGTTTCGCGGCGGAAAAAGCAATGAAGCGCGCTGGCATGAGCAAAGCCGACATCGACCTTTGGGAACTGAACGAAGCATTTGCTGCTGTAGTTCTTCGCTTCATGGAAGCACTGAATATCGACCATAGCGACATCAACGTAAACGGCGGCGCAATCGCGATGGGCCACCCACTGGGTGCAACTGGCGCGATGATCCTCGGCACAGTGCTTGATGAGCTGGAACGTTCCGGCAAGGAAACAGCCCTTGCGACCCTTTGCATTGGTGCCGGTATGGGCACTGCAACCATCATTGAACGCGTTTAAGTATTGGGGAATATAAAATGACTGAAACTATTCGCTATGAAGTAGACAGCGACGGTGTTGCACTTCTCACCATCGATCTGCCAAACGCCAATATGAATGTTATCAACGCGCAGTTGATGGATGACCTCGACACATGCATCGACAAGGTGCTTGGCGACGACGCTGTTAAAGGTGCAGTTATCACGTCAGCCAAACCTGCCTTCGTTGCAGGTGCTGACCTGAACATGCTTGGTTCGTCCGCTGGTGCAAACCAAACGCCTGAGCAAGCCTTTAAGGCAGCCTTCCGCCTCAACAGCATTTTCCGCAAACTGGAAACTGGAGGCAAAAACCTCAAGACACTCGCAAAAGAAGGTACTAAACCTTTCGCTGCCGCGATTAACGGCCTCGCACTTGGCGGCGGCCTTGAACTAACGCTCGCATGCCATTACCGCGTTTGTGCAAACGACCCAAAAATTCAGCTCGGCCTACCAGAAAGCCAAGTTGGCCTTCTGCCGGGCGGCGGCGGCACACAGCGCTTGCCACGTTTCATAGGTATTCAAGCAGCAGCACAAGCCATCACAACAGGCAAGCCATTCAACCCAATGGTTGCTGCGGGGCTTGGCTTCATCAATGAAGTTGTCGCTGCTGACGAAGTTGTTGCGAAAGCAAAAGCATGGGTCGCAAAAACATCATCCGCCATTGCCCCGTGGGACAAGAAGGGCTTCAAATACCCGGGCGGCGCTGGCGCAATGAACCCAAGCAGTGTTCAAACCTTCATTGGCGCGAACGCGATGGCGCAGAAGCAAACGCAGCACAATTACCCGGCCATTCAAGCTATCCTGTCTTGCCTTTATGAAGGCGGTATTGTTGATTTTGACACAGCCATCCGAATTGAGAGCAAATATTTTGTGAAGCTGCTGTCGGACCCCGTTGCAGGCAACATGATCCGCACGCTTTTCATCAACAAACAAGCTGTTGAAAAAGGCTCCCTTCGTCCAGAAGGCCACGCGCCAAAACAAATCAAGCGCCTTGGTATGTTAGGGGCTGGTTTAATGGGTGCCGGAGTTGCTTATGTATCAGCCAAAGCTGGTATGGACGTTGTACTGCTTGACCGCGACGCAGCCGCGGCTGAAAAAGGCGAAGATTACAGCCGTAACTTGGTTAAAAAAGGCATAGAGCGCGGTAAAGTATCGAAGGAAAAAGGCGACGCCCTTCTTGAGCGCATTACCACCACCTCCGACTATGCTGACCTTAAAGACTGTGACTTGATCATCGAGGCTGTTTTTGAAGCTGACGAAATCAAGAAAGCTGTTACTAAGGCGACTGAGGCTGTTATTGGCAAAGACATTGTGTTTGCTTCAAACACATCAACCCTGCCGATCACGGGTCTCGCCAAAAACTTCACGCGCCCACATCAGTTCATTGGTATTCACTTCTTCTCGCCAGTAGACAAGATGCCGCTAGTGGAAATCATTCTAGGTGAAAAAACTGATGATGCCACACGCGCGCTTGCCCTTGATTACGTGAACCAAATCAAGAAAACACCGATCGTTGTAAACGACAGCCGTGGTTTCTACACCAGCCGCTGCTTCGGCACATATGTGCAAGAAGGTTATGCGATGGTGCAGGAAGGTGTTAAGCCAGCCCTCATCGAGAACGCCGGTAAAATGGCAGGCATGCCTGTTGGCCCACTTGCTGTCGGCGATGAAGTGGCACTTGATCTGTCCTACAAAGTTGGCATGGCGACCAGGAAAGCACTGGGCGACAAATATGTCGAAACACCAGCTGATGGCTTTGTTGAAAAAATGGTTATTGAGCTTGAGCGCTTTGGCCGCAAGAACAGCAAAGGCAACTATGTCTACCCAGAAGACGGCAGCAAGAAATACTTGTGGCCGGGTCTATCAGACCATTTCCCTGTGTCAGACGAACAGCCGACGCTCAAAGAAGTACAAAGCCGCATGATGATCCGCCAAGCGGTTGAGTGCGCACGCTGCTTCGAGGAAGGTGTGCTAATCGACGCATCTTCGGGTGACATCGGTGCCATCTTTGGCTGGGGCTTCGCACCCTTCACTGGCGGCCCCTTCAGCTTTATCGACACATACGGTGTTGCTGCCTTTGTCGCTGAAGCTGACCGCCTAGCCGAAGCCTACGGCCCACGCTTCACACCGCCACAACTACTGCGCGACATGGCTGCAAACGGTGAAACCTTCTACGCCAAAGGCGACACACGCGGCAGATTAGCTAAAGCCGCCTAGTTTCAATACACAGCTATTTTGCAAAAGGGTCGCCTCGGCGACCCTTTTTTCTATCCTGTTAAATATTTCACGCTCAAAGTAAAATATTCTTTACATTTAACACGAGGGTACCTATATCAATAAATGTAAAAAATATCATACATAAAGAACATTATACTTTACATAAACATCGACCGGCCTGAGCCCGACAGCAAAGCCAATTGAATATGAGGATAGAAACATGGGACTTAATGAAAAATCCAGTGCAGCGATTTTCGTCACAACAGCTGTTACTTTTGGCTGGTACTTTTTTACAGCAATGACTGATCAAGCCACTACGACAGAGTTTGCTTCCCGCATGTGGTGGACGCTTGGTGTGTATGTTGCACTCATCATCACCGCCATGATAATTGCCGCCGTTACAACCAACAAAGGCGACATGGAAGACATGGAGGAGTTTGACGAACGTGACAGGCAAATCGAAGGACGATCCGAAGTGTGGGGCAGCTATATACAAGGCGCTGGCCTAATCGGCCTGCTTTTCATCGTAACGACAGACCACAGCAAGTTCGTGATTGCCCATAGCATCCTTGGCTTACTGGTTCTTTCTACGCTGGTATCCTTCGGGCTACGCTTCTATTTTTACCGTAAAGGGTAAATGGCATGGTGAAATCAACACGCATAACAAACAACATCCGTCAGTTGCGGTTTATGAAAGATGAGATGACACAGGCTGAACTCGCAAAAAGAATTGGGATGACACGGCAAACTATCATCGCCGTCGAGCAGGGTCGTTATTCCCCATCCTTGGAGGCTGCCTTTCAAATTGCAGAAATACTCAACAAACCGCTTACAGAAGTTTTCCAATATAATGCGGCAGAAACAGAGCCATAGGGAATATTGAACAGATTTTAAGGGTCGCTTCGGCGGCCTTTTTATTTTAAACTGTTCTAATTTGCTGGGTATAATAAAACTATATACAGTCCGGTAACAACACTAATACATTTTGCGAATAACGGACCTATATGCCCCGCAGCAGCATTGAGCTACAAACAAAACCACAGACCAATAAGTTATTCGGACTAGAGATTGGCCGGGGCATAGCGGCATCTCTCGTGGTTCTATATCATGTAGCCCGCATACTAGAGCAATATGCGCAAACACAGGTAACACCGCTAGATTTCTTCCAATTTGGTCACGCCGGAGTAGATTTCTTCTTCGTATTATCTGGTTTCATTATTTTTTACGTCCATGAGCAACATATAAATAAAACATCATATCTTCCAGTGTATTTATGGCGAAGGGTCACCCGTATCTACCCTATTTATTGGATAGCCTTAGTAAGCACGCTTATCTTGGGCTTTCTTCATAGCCAGCATCTCCCCGATCTCCAAACATTCACCCGGTCATTCTTCCTGTTACCCGGTAACTATAAATTACCTCTTGATGTTGCATGGACCCTCGTCGCGGAAATGCAATTTTATATATTCTTCGGCATTTTCATAGTGAACCGCTGGGTTGGGCTGATGCTATTCTTGGCGTGGCAAGGAATAACTATCGCTTCTTATTTCGAGCTCTATCCAGCACCTTATTTTCCAGTGTCAGCTTATCACCTACAGTTTTTGATGGGAATCATTGCCGCCTACGGGACACAAAAGCTAGGCACGATTCCTTACCTTCTTCACAGTAGTATAGTCGTGTTTCTTGGTGTTAGCTTGTTAGAGAACACAGCTATTATAGATGGTTATGGAAATATAGCTCGCTTACTATATGGCATTCCCAGCATGGGAATTTTAATTGGATTAACCGGGCTCAAAAACCCACCACAGAACAAACTAATCGCACGCATCTTAGGAGTACTGGGTTCAAGCACCTATAGCATTTACCTATTTCACCTTCTCTTTATCAGCGTCTTCCTATTTGTTGCAAAATCTCTAATTCCGGGAATTCTTCATAATGTTTGGGTATTATTCATTCCCACAGTTTGCTTCGGCATTATCGGAGGAGTTCTTGTGTCGATATTAATTGAACTGCCCTTACTTAAATATACCAAAGGCCTTTTCCCCAAAAAGGCCTAAACTGCTAAAAGTTAAGCGCTTTCTGTATTTCAGCACCAAGAATACTCGCTCCCATGAAAGAAAGATGCCAGCCATCAGCAACTGAATATTCCTCCCGCAGATTACCCTTTTCATCTGCTAAGAACTGCGTATCCAAAAAAGAACACTGAGTAAGACTGTTACAGAACGCTGAAAGCTCGGCGTTAATTTGACGGAAAGTCATATTCTTTAAATATGCTCTCTCTTGCACCTTCGCATTTTTCATATCCACTGGAAGTAAACCGATCAAAGTTACTTTAGACGTTTCCGAAAGAACCGCGACCAACTCCTGTATGTCTCTGACAACAATACTCGGCTGACGATACTTTAGGTCATTGACCCCAAGCTCAACAATATAAGATACGCCTTGATCAACTGGCGCTATTGTTCCTATCAACCTTTCAGCCCCTTTGGTCGTGAGACCTCCAATAGCTAAATTCAATGTATTTTCTGGCAATGCCTCAGCAGGGATTTTTGTGGAGAGACTATCCCCGATTAAAATAACTTTTGTGTCAACAGCTCGGCGAAAAGCCTCTGTTTTCTCAAAGAGATTTTGATATAACTGAGCATGAAACTCCTCCGCTGGAGTAACCCCCAATGTCTTACCTGCAAGTAGAAAAAAGTTTGTCTTAATCAGTAGAATAGCAATTAGCACATGTATGAAAACTAAATAGACTGTCGCTAATTTTTTTAAAAAAGCTGAAAGTTTCATAATATTCCCTGCTGGTATCCTGAGACTCATTCCAACACCTAACCACCTTCTAAGTTAAACAACCAGTGAAATTCCATGTCTTTTCTTAGGTCCAAACCTAATGAAGCTTTACATATAATTTCATATGAAATTATATGTAAAGCTTCATGCGAGGAGGAATGGCTGTGGCTTGGATTAAAACTATTGGGTATAAGGACGCAAAGGGCAAACTGAAGGCGATTTATGATCGCGTGAAGGGACCTGATAATAATGTTGATAATATCCTGATGGCGCACAGTCTGCGACCGCACACCCTTGAGGGGCATATGACCCTTTACAAATATGTGCTGCACCACCCGCAGAATACAATTCCCAAATGGCTACTCGAAGCTGTTGGCACCTATGTCAGCATCTTGAATGAATGCACTTATTGCATTGAGCATCATTTCCTTGGCCTCAAGCGCTTAGTTGCCAATGACGCGCGGTCCGCTGCCATGCGGGAGGCTTTTAAAGCTGGCGAGACGCAATCCCTTCTGGACGCAGGCCATATTGATGCCCGCGACAAAGCAGCGCTCGATTACGCCGCCCGTCTGACCACAAAACCCACCTCTCTTACCCCTGCGCACCTTGATGCTATGCGCGCTGCTGGCATGGATGACGGTGAAATCCTCGAGATCAACCAAGTTGCGGCCTATTTTGGGTATGCTAACCGCACGGTGCTCGGCCTTGGTATCAACACCGACGGCGACATTGTTGGCTTGTCACCAAACGACAGCAGTGACCCTGACAATTGGGGCCATCAATAAGGTTTTACCCATCTTCCCTCCCGGTACATAACTCACACATAAAAGGGGTCGCCACCCGCGTATTTATTTAGTAGGTTGGCGGCCAGTTTTTAAGTAACGGGGAGGCCTGCCATGCAGACTCAAGAACAAATCATGCAATGGCTCAATGCCGGCCTTCAAGCGCTTAACCAACAAAACCCGGTTGAGGCAACCCAGCATATGAATATGGTTCTCGCGGTTATCCCCAATGAACCGAATGCCCTTTTTCTCCTTGGGTCGGCAAAACGCATGCAAGGGCAGTTTGATGAAGCGCTTTCTCTAATGCAACGCGCTGTTGGCAAGCACTCTAACCCAGCGCAAATCCATAACAGCATCGGTAGCGTCTATAAGGATATGGGCGAGCTCGCTAAGTCCGAAAAATCTTACGAAAGCGCTTTAAAACTTCAGCCTGGGTATGCGGAAGCATATTTTAACCTAGGCCTAGTGAAGCACCAAGAAGGCGCGCTGAAGACAGCAGAAGAGAACCTGTTACAGGCCATCAAGCTGCAGCCTCAAAACCCAACATTCCATAATGCGATTGGTATTATTCATCAGGATCAAGGCAACGACGAAAGCGCTGAGACAAGCTTCAAGCATGCACTTATGCTGGATAATAACTACTTCAAGGCGCTTCATAACCTAGGCGCATTATTGCGCGGTCAGTTTCGCTATGAGGATGCGCTAGTTTTCCTCAAACGCGCAATGACCCTAGCACCACGTGTTGTCGAACCACGGTACATTGTTGCCAATATCTATTATGAACAAGGCGACTTTGACAAAGCTGACGAAGAATACCGCAAAGTGATTGCCCTGCAGCCTGACTATTTGGATGCACACGAATCTCTTAACAAGCTTTATTGGGAGCACGGGAAAACTGACCTGTATGGTAAGTCTTTCAACATCGGGATCAAAGCCAATCCAACTGCGCCAGAACTATGTGAAGGCCATTTGAGAGCCCTTACAAATGCAGGCCGTATCGATGAAGGGGTTGCCCTAGGCGAAGCATACGCAAGTAACTTTCCGAAACACGCCGGTGTTCACCAGCAACTAGGACGCATCATGGCAAGCGCCGGTAATGTTGCTGCCGCAACAGACTGCTTCACAACAGCCATTGAAAATGCGCCTAACGATAATTCAATCCGTATTAGCGCCACACAGCATCTTATCCGCATTGAAGAATACCAACAGGCACTCACACATTTAGAGGCCGCCGAAAAACAAGCACCCAATGATCAGGAAATGTGGGCCTATAGAGGCTTATGCTGGCGCATGATGGGCGATGAGCGCCATGAGTGGCTAAACGGTTTTGAAAAATTCGTTAGCCCAGCTATTATTGAAACGCCAAAAGGATATGCGAACCTTGACGCCTTCCTTGCAGAACTTAAAGAAACTCTGCGCGGCTATCATACAGCTAAACACGCGCCCATTGACCAGACCTTGCGTGGTGGATCACAAACATATGGTAAGCTATTTGACCACAAAGAACCTATTTTTGGCTTACTTCAAAATGCCTTAAAGCAAGCAGCGAATGATTATATTCAGGGCCTTCCGGACGACAACACACAGCCACTTTGTAAACGGAAAACTGGGTCGTTTGAGTTTTCTGCGTCATGGTCTGTTTGGCTTCGAGAAGGTGGTTTCCACATTAATCATGTGCACCCACTTGGCTGGATCAGTTCCGCATTTTATGTGGAGGTACCTGAACCAAGCGAGGAAGCACGTGCTAAAAATGAAGGCTGGATCAAGTTTGGCGAAAGCCCACTTCTTTTAGGTGGTAAAGACAAAGCAGAACGTTTCGTGGAGCCTAAAGCGGGACTACTAGCGCTTTTCCCTTCATATATGTGGCACGGCACAGTAGCCTACCACGACAATGCCGACCGCATTACCACACCCTTTGATATTATTCCTGTTTAAAACAGGTACACCAACACAGCGATACTTAGAGAGATAGTGGGGAGACAAAGATGAAAAAAACATTGATTTTAGGCCTTAGCACTGCCTTGGCCAGCCTATCCTATGCGGCCACCGCGCAGTCTGATACACAGGTATATAACAACGCCAAAGAATGCCGTAGCATTGACCGTAACAGTACCCGACTAGCCTGTTATGATAGCGTTACAGACGGTATTGCTTTCACAACGGAAGTCCGTAGGAAAGCCGAGCGAGAAGCTTTTGGCCAAGCGACCGTTGAAGCTCAAACTAACAAAGCCACGCCAGACATACGTGATGAAGCTGGACAAGTATCAGTGCAAATCGTCAGCGTAACAAAATTGAAAACTGGAAAACATATTTTCATAACTAGTGACGGACAAGTGTGGCGTCAGTTAAGCGCAGACTATATTGCGAAAGAGAAAACGCCCTATAAAGCTGTCATTAAACAAGGCCGTTTGGGTTCCTACAGCCTCGTGTCTAACCGGTACCCTAAAACTATTAAAGTAAGACGCGCGAAATAGCCTTACACTCACGCGACAAAATAAAAGCCCGCGCACCATACGGTGTGCGGGCTTTTTTATGCAGCATTCGCTAAACTAAGCAGTCATGTGCATATCCAAAACCGCACAAAAAATGGCGGGCACTAGGCCCGCCATTCTTATTACTTATACAAACCTACAAATTAGTAAGTAAGTTTAATACCCGCGAAGTATGAGCGGCCCAGAACATCATAAAGTGATGGATCTGTTTGCGCTGCAACGTTCGGGAAGAAGCCATAGTTAGGTGGCTCGTTGTTTGTCAGGTTCTGTACACCAGCAGTAAACTGAAGATTCTCATTCATTTGGTAAGTCATTGAGAAATCAGCATACATGTTCACAGCGATCTCTGGCTGAGCTAGCTCTGCACTTGGATCATCGATGAATGCTTGGTTTGTAATCTTAGAGATTACACGGCCACGTAGACGGAAGAACCAGTCACCAACTCCATAAGAGAAGGTTTGGTTAAAGCGCCATTTAGGAGACGTAAAGTCACCAAGACCTGTACATGCACCGCCGAAGACACCGCGACAATCAACAAACTCAGATAGTGGAGTTGGCTGATCTTGGTTTTTCAGCTGGTAGTTACCATTGTTGTTGATGGTCATGTTGCCATCGCCAAGTTCGAAGGAATAGCTAATATCCCAATCGATACCTTCACGTTCCATCGCACCAATGTTGTCGTTTGGAGCAAAAATCTGCTCAACGTCTCCGATACCGTTACGTAGTGAAGCTTGACAGAAGCGGTTGCTTGTATCGCGGCTAAGTACGCAAAGATCAAGTACAGTAGTAGAAGTCAGAGTCTGAATCGCGTCGTCTACAGTAATATTGTAGTAATCAACGATGATCTCAAGACCAGGTACTTGCTCAGGAGTGATTACAACACCAACAGTATAGGCTGTTGAAGTTTCTTCAAACAGGTTCGGGTTTGAACCAGATGTTGTGAAGATCTGTGGGTTTGGAGCCACATAAGTAGATGGATCTGGAACGCCTAGAGCTTGACAGAAAGCAATTTCGTCAGACTGAACGTTCGCACCAGCACAAGGGTCTTGTGTAGTTGATGCACCAGAAGCTGTACCACCAAATAGCTCAGAGATATTCGGAGTACGAATAGCTTTTTGGTATGAACCGCGGAAACGGATACCTTCAACTGGCTCGTACTGTAGACCAAGGTTATAAGTGAACACGCCGCCAGCTGTAGAATAGTCAGCAATACGGAATGCACCTTCAAGGTCAAGACGCTGAGCGCCTTCAGTATCAGCAAGCAAAGGCATCAAGAATTCGCCGTATGCTTCAAGAACGTCAAAGCTACCAGAAGTTGGCGTTGCGTTGTTACCTGCACCAAGTTCACCTGAGATGATCAAGCTATCAGGCATATCTTCTGCACGGTCTTCACGGTACTCAACACCGAATGCAGCGCCAAGTGGGCCAGCACCGAAGTCAATATTGTCAAAGCCACCAGATACGGAACCAGAAACAATGTTTTGTTCAACTTCACGGTTACGAATAGCCGTTGGTGAAACAAATGCAGCGCCTGCAGCACTAATGCTATCAACACCGAAGATATTGAGTGGTACACAACCGCCTGATTGGTCGATACATACAGCATTGCCGTTTGCGTCTGTTGTTGCATTTAGACCCTGTTGGATCTTAATGGAAGACACACGGTTAGTCAGGATGTCAGAACGATTTACACGGCTATAGCTGTAGTAAAGGTCATAATCCCAGCTGTCAGTA
>CAXBKT010000074.1:0-17138 GCA_963976155.1 uncultured Kordiimonadaceae bacterium
TAGGCGGGAGCTACAAGTTTTTCTATCACATACCAACCGGCGAAACCCACACCGTAGTTGGTGAGTATTGTGCGATTGACCCCCCTACATTGCTGGCTTTCACTTGGGGTTGGGAGGAACCAGATGAGCACGCAGGGCTACGCACCCTTGTTACCCTGAGCCTTTCTGAGCAAGCCAATGGCACCGAACTTACGGTACTTCATGAACATCTACCGGTCGGTGACGTCCATGACCGCCACGAAGCTGGATGGGTGGGTACGCTAGACAACCTAGCACGCTTTATCGAAACACTCGAAGGTACGGTAAATGTCTAGTACAGAGACAGACGAGTTACTGGCTCGCATACGCCTTATAACAGCAGGTGACGGCCTGATGGAGCAGCGCCAGTTTGGCGGCAATGCCTTTATGCTCAACGGCAACATGCTGTGCTGCGTTGGTAAACACGGCATGATGGCTCGCGTTGGCAAAGAGCAGGAAGCCGCTGCACTTGCTAAACCATACTCAAAATCTTTTGATAAAACCGGCCGCCGCATGGGTGGCCTTATAAATGTGGCCCCGGACGGCGCCATGACAGACGAAGACTTACTGGGCTGGATCGATATGGCCCGTACTTTTGTCGAAACACTACCTGCAAAAGTGAAAAAGCCAAAAGCCTCCCCTAAACCTAAAAGGGCACCCGCGTGATGTTTCCAGCTGCTGGTGTTACCTTTTTAGAAGAGCTTTCAGCCAACAACCACAAGGACTGGTTTCTTGCACACAAACAAACTTATGAGGCAGCCATTAAGGAACCCTCAAAAGAGTTTGCGTCTGCTATAGCGCACGGCCTCGAAGACATACTTGGCGGCCCGCTAAACCATAAAATATTCCGCTTAAACCGCGACTTACGTTTCTCTAAGGATAAGACACCTTACAATACCCATATGCGCTTTGCTTTTTGGCAAAACAGTGCCGCCAAGCCTATGGCGACACCTGCCTTTTATCTTTCTATTGAAGCTAACCAGTGGATGCTCGGAACTGGATGTTTGCAAATGCCGGGTGCAATGCTCGCTAGTTTTAGGGCTGCCATGAAAGCAGAAGATAAAGCGACAAAGCTCAACAGCTTAATCACCGGCCTCACCAACAGCGGCAAAGACCTTAGTGAACCAGAACTAAAACGCACCCCCCACGGCATTGACCCCACGCACCCAGAGGAAACCCACATGCGCAGGAAAGGTCTCGTGTGTTGGCACCGAGAGGAACAAAATATACCCGCTGATATTACGGCGGAGCAAATACTAACGGCAGCAACTGCAATGGCGCCGCTTTACCACTGGCTGAGAGCTTTGGAATAAACCGTTTAGTGACTCTAGTTCCCTTTAGATCCCGCCGCCTTGCATCAGACTAAAAGAGGATATCATGTCTGAAAAATACATTGATCAACTGATCAAGCTGGTAACAAGCCGGCGGATCAGCACGCTACTGCTTTGCCTGCTCTTGGTGGGTTTCACTGCCTCTTATGCACGGTTTTTGCAGCCTAGCCTGACCTATCAGGATATGTTGAGCCCGGAATTTCCCCCGCTTGTAGCTTATGAAAACATCCAAAAAGAATACACACGAGACGACAATATTCAGATCGTCATTGCACCAACAAAAGGCGATATCTTCACAAAAGAGACACTCACCCTTGTTCACAGCCTCACCGAGAAGCTATGGAAAACCCCCTTTTCAACACGGGTAGATTCTCTAACCAACTTCCAGAACACAACTGCTGACGGCGACGACTTACTCGTCGCGCCTCTTGCGGAAAATCCACTTAGTTTAACAGTGGATAAACTCGCTAATATTCGGAGCATAGCTCTTTCAGACCCGACCCTCCACCGGCGGCTGGTTTCTGAAACAGGCCATGTAACAGCCATTAATGTAAGTTTGGCTTTCCCCAATGTAAACATGAACGAAAAGTTGGACGCCACCGCTTTTGTGCGTAATATTGTACGCGCAGAAACAGCTGATTACACAGGTATTATAACCCATATCGCAGGGTCCGTACCGTTTGATGAAACCGCTATGCTGGTTGGCCAGCAAGATACTGGCATGTTCCTGATGGCCACCTTTGTTATCGTGCTGATATTCCTCGGCATCCTACTCCGAAATATTTCAACACTCATACCTTCCTTGTTTGTCATTTTATTCAGCGTTGCCTGCGGCATGGCTTTTGCCGGATTTATGGACTGGAAGCTAACGCCCATGTCATCGCCTATACCCTTGATGATCCTTATCCTTGCGGTTGCAGACTGTGTGCATGTCATCACCAGTTTTTTGCAAAACATGCGCCAAGGCATGGCTAAAATATTAGCAATGCAGGAAAGCCTGCGGATCAACTTTGGGCCAATTGCCGCCACCAGTATCACCACCGCCATCGGTTTCCTTACGATGAATTTCAGTAGCTCAGATTCGCTTGGTCATATGGGCAGCCAAGTTGCCTTTGGCGTTATGGTCGCCTTCTTCCTCTCGGTCACGCTTCTACCTGCTAGCATCTGCCTGTTACCCGTGAAGATTGGAAACATCCGACCAGTCGATGCTTCCTTTTCAAATACTTGGTATCAACAGCTAGTTCGTTTTATTGACCGATCACGAACACGCATCCTCGGGGCGTCGCTTCTCCTTGTTGCATTCCTTGGTTACGGCGCAAGCCAAAACATTCTGAACGATAAATTTTACACATATTTTTCCGAGGAAACGCCCTTCAGGCAAGCTATAGAATTTACTGATAAACACATGGGCGGCACTTATAATGTTTCCTATAACCTGCATGCTATGGGCCCAAACAAAGTCAGTACACCTGCCTTTCTCCAAAAAGTAGACAGTTTCGCTAACTGGCTGAGAACTCAAGAAGAAGTAATCCAAGTTTACAATATAGCCGACACATTCAAACGCCTGAACAAGGATATACACGGCGGAGAAGCCACGTCTTACACTCTACCAGAAAGTGCTGAACTGGCTGCGCAGTATCTGCTCCTCTATGAGCTATCCCTGCCTTACGGACTGGACTTGAATGACCAGATCAATTTTGACAAATCCGCTACCCGCGTACAAGTCACCTTTAAGTCTCTCAGTACGATGGAAATGCTCGCTTTTGAAAAACGGGCTGCTGACTGGTTAACGACTAATCTGCCCAACACAAAGACCGAAGGCTCCAGCGTACAAATCATGTTCTCGCATATGGCTCGGCTTGATGTTGAGGGCATGTTTAAAGGTACTTTTACCGCCCTTTTACTGATCTCAGGCTTGCTTGTGTTCGTATTTGGCTCACTTCGAATTGGCTTAATCAGCCTGATACCCAATCTGCTACCGACTATTGCGGCCTTTGGGATTTGGGGTTTATTTGTCGGAGAAGTTGGGCTTGGGCTAGCAATGGTATCAGGCTTAACAATGGGTGTAGTGGTGGATGATACCATTCACTTCCTCAGTAAATATCAGCGTGCCCGTATAAAACAGGGCTTAACCGTACCGGCAGCACTTGAGTACGCCTTCGCAAAAGCTGGCGTTTCCATCCTAATCACATCCCTCGTTTTATTCGCGGGCTTCATTGTTATGATCTTTGCCCAGTTCCGACTGAACGCCGACCTAGGCCTCATGACATCCATCATCATTGTGCTCGCTTTGGTGTTTGATTTCATCTTACTGCCCGTGTTGCTGCTGCTGTTCGACAAACGACAAACCCTACCTACGGCAGAAACCCAACCTGTACGGCTTCCATAAAAATAGGCCCCCGCCTGAGAACCGGGGCCTATAGTATGACGTGAGACCCATTCACGCGGAACCAGCCTGCGATAGAAAACCGATCAGCCTCGGTTACCAAAACCTCATGTGGGATATCTTCACTTAAGAAAGCGACGAGGGTTCCAAACTTTGGGGCAACCTTAATGGCAACCTCGGCCTCGCCCACACCAACATGTAACACAAGTTCCCCCGCGTCCGCGGCAAGCCAATTGGGGTTAAGATACATAACTATTGAAAGCCGCCTGTTACCTTCGCCCTTAAAGGCATCATGGTGGGTTAGGTAAAAATCACCTTTTCCGTAATGGGCAAAATGACTTTCAAATGTAAACAACCCCAAAAACAATTGCTCGTTCAAAAGCACCTGCATTTCACCGGTCCACACACCCCATGCCGCACCAGCCGCAGTATCACCGTCTATCCAAGAAATAGTGTCTGTACGGATCAGTTCATTCACATGAAAATCTTTGTGCCTGCCCACCCCTGCCTTCTTAAACCGAGAGGTTACATTCTCTGACTGCAGTTCCGCCATTATCAACGCACCGAGCGCCAGTGGTAAAACATTCTCCTGCACACTGTAACCCTTGGCAGATATATCCTGCACGAGCGTGCCGAAGGTCGGGTGGTTTTCAAACCCTAATAAAGTGCTCAACCGCGTTCCTACTATGAATGATGCTAAAATGCCGTGCCGTGCGGCGACTTGCACTTCCATTCTGACATTCATGGGAACAGAGGACGCAATGCGCTTAGAAAAGTATGTTGTAAGCAGATACAAATATAGTTGCGCCCTAGGCACAATTTTCAGTCCCTACTAAATGGGGTGTAAAGCCACCTATACAAGACTATACCTCAAGACTTAGGAAAAGGCGCCAAACTAATCTTCGCACACCTCGAACGACAAGCCAGCGTGCGCTTCCAGCCGTTTGATCAGGACATCACCAAATGCCGTGGCAGGTGTCCAAAAACCACCTGCCTGATTAGTAGTTGCTTTGTCCTGTGCCAAGCAAATTCCCGTCTGAGCCAGCATTTTTGCGGTGGAGCCATAACCCGGGTCACGGTCACCAGTTACCTTAACTGTCATCTCCTTGCCGCCCTCGATCTTGCCAATAAAGCGTAAATCATAAAAGCCTTTCTTTTGCGCCTCAGGGCTAGGACCCTCGCCTGGCTTAGGCACGATGAAACGTTCCAGCAAATAACGCGTAGGTCGCAGTGCCGCCGCAAGCATAAACCCACCAATAGCAAGCGATGCAATTGTTGCTGCCATGCGCCCCTTGAAGCCTGACTTCATCAACATGGCTTCGTCATACAAAAAATCAGCGCCGTACTCACCGCCGGAGAGCGCGTTGGAGCGGTGTACAACTCGGATATTTACTGCGGCCATAATGAAAGGGGCTAACCAACGGCCAAAATCTTTATCATAGGTCGCGAAGCCCACATTCCGTTGCCGCGCCTTGAAGCCATGCCCTTCTGGGCAAATTGAGTATGGATTAGAGAGCTCTTTTCGCAGCGCCGGATTTGCTGCCGCCTCTTTCACGACATTCAACAGGCTAGCAACAGTGCCGCCCGACATACCACCGCGTATCGCCTTCACACCCATCTTGATTTGGCCGCAACTAGCCCCAAACCGTGCCTTTGCTTCTTGCTGCAAAAAATAAACACCAAGGTCGGATGGAATGGAATCAAAACCACAACAATGCACAATGCGCGCGCCGGACTTTTCAGCAGCCGTAGCGTACTTATCGATCATCACTTTTACCCACTGAGCTTCCCCGCTTAGGTCGCAGTAATCTGTGCCGCTTTCAGCACAGGTTTTGACCAGTGGCTCGCCGTACAACGCATAAGGCCCCACGGTTGAAATGATAACCTTTGTTTTCGCCGCCATAGCAGACAAAGCCGCCTCATCCGCCGCGTCTGCAACAATAAGCGACAAGTCATCCGCTTGTGACCCAAGCGCCTTTTTTAGCGCCTTGAGTTTAGCACTGGACCGCCCAGCAGCAGCCCAGCGCACCGCGCCGCCAACACCGTATTCATCCACCATATACTGACAGAGAATTTTGCCAACAAAGCTCGTCGCGCCAAACACCACAAAATCAAAAGCAGGATCATCCATTATTCATTTCCCTCACATGCACCCCAATGTTGAGCATGAAATAGCCTGCCGCAAAGAAAGATCAAATGGGCAGCACATAAGTTATTGAAAATAATGGTGCCCCCGGGGAGAATAACCTAGAACTTATAATTGAAGAATTACAGGACTGGGAAGAACATCTAAAACACGCTGACATTGACTTTGGGAGGCTGGAACTATGAGCCTTCCAAAACCTGCAAAAGCATCTCCTAAAAAACGGCCTGCTCCGCTCTCTGTTCGCGTGTCTGAGGAACAGCGCAAACACCTGAAACAGATGGCGGGTCATATGACCCTGAACGCCTTTATCATCATACGGCTCTTTGGAGATGATGCCCCCAAGAGCCGTTCAAGGCGTATCACACGGGACATGCTTTTACTTTCCCAAATTCTTGCCAAGCTGGGCCAATCTGACTTGCGCTCCAACCTGTGCACACTGTCTCAATCTGCCAAGTATGGCGCTTTGCATGTCACGCCGGAAGTGGAAGCGGAACTCTCACAGGCCTGCAGTGATGTTGCTAACATGAAATCCCAGCTCATGCGGGCCATCGGAATCAAGGAGGATTAAGCTATGATCCTCAAAGCATCACAGCGCGGTGGTGGGAAACAACTTGGCCTGCATCTTATGAACACGCATGACAATGAACATGCAGAAGTGCATGAAGTGCGGGGTTTTGTCTCGGGTGATGTGACCGGAGCTTTCAAGGAAGCCTATGCCATCAGCAAGGGAACACAGTGTAAACAGTTTCTGTTTTCCGTATCCCTGAACCCACCACAAGATGCCACTGTTGATATTGCCAGCTTCGAATCTGCGATCGACCGGATTGAAGAACGCAACAACCTCTCAGGCCAACCGCGTGTTATTGTTTTCCATGAAAAGGAAGGTAGAAGACATGCGCATGCAGTCTGGTCACGCATCGATGCGGAAACCATGACCGCCCGTAATCTGCCTTTCTTTAAAGACAGGCTGAAAGAGCTTTCCAAGGAACTCTACCGAGAACATGACTGGAAGATGCCACGCGGCTTTATCAGCAAGGATGAACGCGACCCGCGTAATTTTACCCTTGCCCAATGGCAGCAAGCCAAGCGCATGGGCCGTAAGGCGGGTGAGGTAAAGCAGGATATTCAAGATGCTTGGGCCATCAGTGATAATAAATCCAGTTTTGAAGCCGCCTTGCAGGAAAAGGGCTTCATGCTGGCGCGAGGTGACAGGCGCGGCTATGTCGCTGTGAACATGCTCGATAAACAGGTTCTTTCCCTGTCTCGCTATAGCGGCAAAAAGACAAAGGAACTGCTAGCCCGATTGGGAGAACCTGACAAAATGCCAAGCATAGAAGATACATGCGTCCGCATTGATAAAGGTGTTAGTCACAAGCTCAAAACCCTCATGAGGGAGATACAAACGGAGAAACAGCGCTGCCTTGCTCCGCTAGATGACAAGCGCATTACCCTGCGTGATGCGCACAGGCGGGAGCGCCAGCGTTTTGATACCATGCTCAAGCGCCGCCAACAGAATGAAGCCAAGGAACGGGCCGCACGGCTGCGCAAGGGCATTCCCGGATTGTGGGATCGGGTGCGCGGTGAATACAAAAAGATAGAAGTCCGAAACACAGAGGAAGCCAAGAAAGCAACCTTGCGAGACAGAGAACAACGTCACTCTCTACTCACAAGTCAGCATGAGCAGCGAAGAAAGCTGCAAACGGCAATTGTCAAAGTACGGGACGATTACCGCACCAAGGCAAGCGAATTGAACCGTGACCTTAAACAGCGCCGTCAACCTTCCCCGGTACGGCAACACTCCCCAGTCAAGAACAAGACAGATGCCAAGCCCAAGGAGTTGCGTACACGGTTCAATGTAAGGGCCAATCCACCCAGCAAAACGGAACGGCTTGAGAAGTTCCGCGCAGATAGGAAACAGCAAAGTGATAGAAACAGAAGCGCTCCCAGTCGGGACCGAAATTGATATTAACCCTACATTGACTTGCTCAATGGTAACGTATATGGTACTATAATGATAACGATACGAGAATATTTATTAGAGGATGGCAGTAGCCCTTTTACCAATTGGTTTGACGGCCTGAACGTGCAAGCGGCCCTCAAGGTGAATACTTACCTCACCCGTATCGGTCAGGGCAATATCTCAACCCTGAAATCAGTTGGTAATGGCGTGCATGAGTGCCGTATCGACTGGGGGCCGGGATATCGGGTTTATATGGGGCAGGATGGTGACAAGCTGGTGATCCTGCTCGGTGGTGGCACAAAAAAGCGCCAGCAAAAGGATATAGAGGCTGCCAAACTGCTCTGGCAAACATACAAGAAACGCAAGAAGGAACAATGACAATGCCTATTACACGCGACTTTAAAGAAACCATACAGGCCCGCGCTCTGCGCGACCCTGAGTTTCGGGCTGGCCTGTTCCAAGAAAGCATTGAATCTATGCTTGCTGGTGATACCGAAACGGGCAAGATGCTGCTGCGCGATTATATCAACGCCACCATCGGTTTTGAAGAACTTGGCAAGGTTGCCGAAAAATCTCCCAAGAGCCTGATGCGCATGTTGAGTACCAGCGGCAACCCCACCGCCAACAATTTGTTCGGTATCATCCACACGCTGCAACAGCGTGAAGGCGTACATTTTGAGGTGAGAACCTCGCACTAAAACGATGCCGTAGACTATCACTGATTAACGGCAAGTGTAGACATACCCCTTTCCGTTAATCGTAAGTTCTGAATAATCCATACCTAAATCACGTGCGATAGCGTCATAGTCTAGATAGTGGGATATATTGTCCGGTATATCCCCAAACAAACCGTCCTTTACAAACTGATAAGCCAGCTCCTTGAGGTTATCGACTTCATAGAAATCAACGTCAAAATCATGAGGACTAGCTATTTCAATGTCAAAGTCGTAGCCACATTCACCCACCGCGATAATTAAGATGGCTTTTTCGTCGTCGTTCCATTCATCCAGTTTCTCTATGATGGCCAGAATATTGGATTGATATAGCCCTATGGCCTTGCACAGTTCGCAATCAATTCGATCTCCATCGATAAACTGGATTTCAAATTCCTCTATAAGTTCGCCGTAATCATCATAGGTAGACCCAATTTTTGCCTCATAGGTTTCTGCATCTTCAAAGTAAAAACCACCTGCACAAAAACTGTATGATTGAGCGTAAAAGGTTGTCATTTTCTTTTCCTCCCGAATGGTTGAGGGGTTGCACATGCAACCCTGCCTCGTGGCTGAACAGCGGGTGTGCAAACGGAAGGAAAAATCGGCGGCGGGCGCAGACACCATAGCCCCGGCAAAAAAGTGCCGAGCCTCGGGAGACCGTCTATTTTTTATGAAGTGCGCTGAGGGCAGCGCCCTAAGACTTTATCTTGCATAGAATCACAATTAATAGTTTTAATAATGATATTCTAAGAGTGTATTTCCGATCCAATTGAAATGAGTTGAATGTGACCAGACCCTATTTTCAAAAAAGTATTTCTGACCTTGAGTCTCTAACCGTTGAAACTACCGATATGGAAGAGCTTCAAAAGGTTGCAGAAGAACTGGTCCACAGGAAAACCTTTCGCGCAAAGAAATTAGCCCAAACGCTTGATGCACGAATGGCTAATACACCGCGGAAAACCGCAGCAAATCAAACACAACCTGAACATACAAATTTAGAAACTCTCAAGGTGCTGGATTTAAAGCCCTACTATTCCAAATCCAGACTAAACCTAGATGATCCAATAGATTCAAGGTTGGCTAACTGGATAGCGCTGGAGGCTTTGTCACCACAGAGCTACAAGCGGATTGATGATCTGACTTCGGGAGACAAAAGCCGCATAGCAAAACTAAATCCAGCATTACCGTGGACACTGAATGAACGATCCAGAAAAAATTGTAAGCTTTACTATGAGGTCATTCTTGGGGCCGTTGACTTAAAGGTAGCAACGGGTGAATTGGTAAAAGCTTTTGGAGCAGATGCGGAAAAAGATTTCAACGCTCAAAGCCATGCTGTCATCGCGACAGTATTGGTAGACAAAAAAGGCTGCCCAGTTGAAGAAGACGCTATATCTATTTCAAGTTTTGCTTGGGCACTCCCTTTGTCACTCAATAAAGAATTTGACAAGCTCAGCACTTGGCCTCAGATCGAGACGCTTCTAAAAGCACACTTGGAGAAATTCCTTTGCCGAACTGACGGTAATGGAAATTCTACCCCTCTTACAAAGGAGATGATTTCCAAAGCCAATACCTATTTTATCGAACAATTCGCAATACCCAAAAAAATGGTAAGCGCACCAGAATTTGCCATCCGTATATATCACTATTTCAAGGCACAGAGCTTACCAGAAGGCTCATTACTCAATTCTTTCTTCATTGAAGATCTGGCAGATACCATAGAGAAACATCATAACGATGAAATTGGTGATGCTTTAGAGCGATATCTCGGCTTAAAGTCTCCAACAGATACCTATGACCCTCTGAACAATCCAAGCACACTTGAATCTGTTGTCGCGCCCAAGAAAATGCCTCTTTCCCGCTGGCCTGTAGGTGAAAATCGGGCTTTAGTTTTACTCCAACAGGCTGCGGTAAACATCACTAAACAAGAACTCTCAAATACTGGCATTGTATCTGTCAATGGTCCTCCCGGCACAGGGAAGACAACATTGCTCAGAGATGTTATCGCCCATGCGATCACTGAACGAGCAACAACCATGTGTGACTTCCACGATCCAGAAAATGCTTTCACCGCATCTGGCGAAAAAACGCCTTCTGGTGGCGACGGATTTTGGCACACCTACAAGCTGGATCAGAAGATTAAAGGTCATGAAATTCTTGTAGCATCCAGCAACAATAGTGCAGTCGAGAACATCAGTCATGAGTTGCCGGATCAAGATGCCATTGTCGGTGATGAAGCTCAGTATTTTAAGACTATTAGTGATGCCATATTTAAGTCCCTACAAACAAACACCGATAGTAATGACGTCCGGCCTCCTACCGAAAGCTGGGGGCTGATCGCTGCTGCACTCGGTAACATGAGCAACCGTTCCAAATTCCAAAAGGTCTTTTGGTGGGATGATGATGCTGCACTTCGCTTATATTTGAAAGCAGTGAAAGGCGATAATGTTGTTACAGAGATAAAAGACCGAAACACAGACAAGGTAATAGAACGAAAAACCCCAGACATCGTCCTAAAAGAAAATCCGCCTGCAAGCCCCGCAATTGCCAAACAACAATGGAGACAGGCGCGGCAGAAATTTCTTGAACTAAAAAATGAAATTGAACAGGACCTAGAAGAAATTGAGCAGGTACGCCACCTCTGCTTACAGGAACTGAAGGAATGCAACATATTGCGAAGCCTAAGAAAGGATACGATTAACATAGGCAACAAACTTTCACACCTAATGCCGCCAGAACATATGTTTGTAAATTTATGGATAGATGTAGAGGCTGACTTTCAGCAAAACATCACTGAGTTAATGTCCAATAAAAAGGCTCGTCCTTCGTGGTTTCAGCGCTTGCCTTTATTTACTAAAGGCAGACTCTGGAGGAAGCTTAGGAAAGCCTATTCCGATTATATGTATCAAGCCAATCGACTACGCGTTCTTCAAAAGCAAATTGATGAAAAGCGCCACCTATGCGGCGAAGGCATGATTGATCTCAATTTCTTCCAAAAGGATCATGAGGCCAAACAAATTGTAGCTCCTTGGCTTTCTGAACAATTGCAAAAGAAACGGGAAGGCCTGTTTGTTGCCGCACTCGAAGTACATAAGGCTTTTATCGACGCATCTGCACAAAAAATGCTTCATAATCTGTCTGTTTTGATGAACACATTCTCTGGTGGTGGATTTACAGACCCCAAAAAACAAGCACTAATGGGGGAGCTTTGGTCCACACTCTTTCTGGCGGTGCCGGTTGTCTCAACCGCATTCGCCTCTGTACGCCGCATGCTAGGCAATCTACCAATCGAAAGTCTTGGCTGGGTCATGATTGATGAAGCTGGTCAAGCTGTGCCACAGGCAGCTGTTGGTGCAATCTTACGTGCAAAACGGGCTGTTGTTGTCGGAGACCCAATTCAAATTGTACCCGTTGTTACTCTGCCGGAACGTTTGGTCATAGAAATAAGTAGGCACTTCAACGTAGATCCGGATATATGGGCTGGCCCTAATGCATCTGCACAAACGCTCGCGGATCGGGCTGTAAAATATCAATCCAGCTTCTCTTCCGATACTGGTGACAGGCATGTGGGTATTCCGCTGCTGGTACATCGTCGCTGCGAAGCCCCCATGTTCTTGATCTCAAATGAAGTTGCTTACAACAATAAAATGGTAACGCAGGTAAAGGGGACCGATGGCGGGGATATCCGCGCCGCTCTAGGGCCTTCCTGTTGGTTCCCTGTTGATGGAGATGCATCATCAAAATGGTGCCCGGAAGAAGGTGAAAAAGTTGTTGAGCTATTCCGCAAATTGCAGCAAAGCGGCATAAAAAAGCCTGATATTTTTATCATCACACCATTCCGAATTGTAGCACAGGAAATAAAACGTAAACTTCGTAAAGAACGCCCCTTATTCGAAGCAATGCACATGGATGTGGCTCATTTTACCAAGAAATGCGTAGGTACAGTCCACACAGTTCAAGGCCGTGAAGCCGATACCGTGATTTTCCTACTTGGCGCACCAAAGGCATCACAAAATGGTGCCAGACGCTGGGCCGGTTCTCCTGAGAACTTACTGAATGTTGCCGTGTCACGTGCGAAAAGGAACCTCTATGTAGTCGGCTCTCGTGGGGCTTGGTCCGGTGCTGGTAGCTTTGCAACACTGGCAAAACATATTGAATAGTGCACGGAAAGAAAACCAGCGGTAGCGTAGGTAAAACCGACCCTTGGGAGACCAACTATTTTTCTTGAAGTGCGCTGAGGATGGAATCCTAAATAACTCCTAAAATAGTTCTTTTTATTGATCCATGTCTTCATCAAAACCTATACCTGTTTCCCCAATAACTGACATAAGCTTTAGCCTATGTTTCACGTCATCAAGTTCTTCATACAGATGCTCGAGTTCATCCAAAATTGCTAGCTTCTCAATGTTATCCCTGAAACACATCAGATAGTCACCTGCCAAAGCAGGATCAAATTCTAGTGGTGTGATTTCACGTATGAAATTCAGGATACCATTTTTCTCTTTAGTGTTCATGAAAAAGACAAGTAGCTCTTTCCAAAGAATGTCCTCATTGTTGAAAGTGTTTTCTGCAAAGTGAAAGACCTTTGAAGCCTTTGATCCATATCGGATTTCATACGTATAAATATTAAGACGATGAGCTTCTTTCCTAATCAAAGCGAACAAATCGCCAGCAATTTTACCAATGCATTTACCTATAATTCTTTTTGCTCGATCATCATTTTGTGTAATTCCCAAAAATATCTCGTCATCAATTTCTAGTTGAAGATACTTTTCAAGAAATGAATGCAAGGCCTGCTTTTCACGGCCATCAACAGTCATTGCTGCAAGGTCATAGCGTCCATATCGATGTGTTTTATAGAACCTTTCAAGAACTTGCAGAAGTTCATTGTGAATGGGGCCAAACGATAAGTTGTGAGTATCCTTTACCCTCTTCAGTAATGCCAAATGGCTATGGGTAATTAGGGACTTTTCGAATTCTTTCTGATCCACATCGTCGTCATGCTCAGACAAAATTATCGTAATTTTGAGGAGCCTTTCGAAGCCAACCGACAAATTATAAAAAAATTCAAATACCTCCTCCTCATAGTAAAATTTTTTCATATGATGGAAGCATTGCAGGCCATTATAAATAAACCTCCCTGCAATATCTAGTTCTTTACCTAAACTGAAATTCTTCCAATATTCTGCGCGCTTCATCTTAATACTCGTCAAATTATTCGATATTTCACCATAGCCCAATAAAGAGAATATATACAATTTTTAGTAAAGTTGACAATGTCAGATTATGATGCTTAAATATCTGACATTGGAGATTCGAAATGAGTGATGGACCATTATACAGCCCTTCGATGAGCAAACCCAGCAGACGTCTCGCCGAATCGTGCGGCAATGACGCATCTTCAACGAGTGAGCGCATTGAGAAGATGGAAGATGTGGCATTACATGCATATAAAAAGGAAGCTGGTGAAAAGACCTTGGATATAATTAATGCCGCTCTGCACTCCCTAGAAGGTGATCTGTTTGAAGATAACCGATCTGAGACTTTAGAAGCAGTTCGAAATGATATTTCGCCGTGCGCTTTTTCTCAGTCTCTTTTAGACAATGTTATTGAAGCAACACACGATGGTTTGTCCACATTTGAAGCTATGGAAGTAGGTTTGGGAAATGCTTTTTCAAGCAGAATACATAGCGAAGGGAGGGCTATTGTTGAGCATTGTTTAGATAGTTCTGAAGTTTCCTCATATATGGCGAGTAAAGTTGCTACAAATCTCAACGAGGCGAGCAACAAAATACAAGCTCGTTCACTGGCTGAACATGTGATTGAGAATGGTGTCAAAAGCCGTGCCAATACTTATAAACGTAGCTCGGTTGATGAGGGGCCAAGATTATGAGGCATATTCGAGAATATAGCTCACCCGAAGTAAACATTTTCGTCGGCTACAAAGGTGAACTGACCCCAGAGAACCATAACGCTTGTTACATCGGCTCGAACATCACATTTGATCTGAAGGCATTGGCTTCATATTTTTTCAACGACAGAAGCGAACTATCATATGATGCTTTTGTATTGGCAGCTGCTGTGGAATATGCAGACTATTTTAAAAAGCGACCGCGAATGGGATGGGCAAGAAGCTTTTTTCTTGATGTGCCAGTGTCTAACCCTGAAGCATGGAATACTCCTCATATCAGGCGATTAATTGTAAACGCGTTAAATATGCTTACTGGCGACAGTTGGAAAATCCACTTTCGCCAAAGGTCTACAAGTATTGATTGGCCCGAGCAAACCACTCTTAAATTGCCCACCGCCACCCAAGCCGTAATTGCTTTTAGCGAAGGTATGGATTCTTTAGCAGTGGGAGGATTGAGCAAAATTCAATTAGGTGATCAACTTGTACAATTACGTTTAGGAAAAAAAAATACTGAGAAAGGTGCGCCATTTATTGCAGTGCCATTTAATTTTCACCTGCCTAAAAATGTCAAAAAGAATTCCGAGCGAAGCGGAAGGTCCAGAGGGTTTAAGTTTGCGATACTTAGTATCGTCGCATCACTTCTTTCAAAATCTTCTAAAATCATTGTCCCAGAAAGTGGTCAGGGCGCTATAGGGCCAGCTCTTATCACACTTAGCCGAATCCCCCCAGATTACAGAAATCACCCCTCCTTTTTTCATGAGATGGAGAAACTGGCCGCAGAACTCCTTGGCATTTCTGTGACGTTTGAAATTCCAAGGTTATGGAACACTAAAGGACAAACGTTGAAAAAATACGTGGAGGAAACAAACGATAAAGTTAAATGGCCTAAATTATGGGGTTCCAGTGGAATGACCCTCAAAAAATATACTACCGAAACAAATGACCATATTAAGTGGCCAAGTACCACTTCCTGTTGGCGAGATGCTAGGTTTGTGTCGTTCGAAAAAGAAAAACGTCAATGCGGAATTTGTGCAGCATGCCTTTTAAGACGAATGAGTGTACATGCGGCAGGGTTGACAGAAACAACAGATCAATATTTATGGCATGATTTGACAGTGCAAACATTTGAAAATGGTACTATCAAACCATTCGAAGAATTAAAAGGGCAGGACGCATACTTAAAGTATGCACGTGCCGCTGTATGCCATCTGCAAGATTTAGCCTATTTAGACGATCCGACCGTTCTAAATATCAATGCTGGCAAGATAGCTAGAGCGCACCGGATAAGTAAGAGTGATGTTATGAGTAAACAAGTAAACCTATTAAATCAGCATCGGTATGAATGGGAAAATTTTCTGAAATCATTAGGGCCATCATCTTTCATTGCCAAATGGGTGGTTGATGGAGGCAAGCATGCTGCATGATCAAATAAATCCCATAGAACTCGGTGAAAAACTCAGGCTAGCCAGAGAAACCAATTCTATTACACAAGCCCATGCAGCTGGCCATATTGATGTTGCCCGAACTACTCTTGTCGCTATTGAAAAGGGGCAGCGAAAAATAAAACTCTCTGAGCTAAAGAAGTTAGCTGACCTATATAGCACCTCCGTCAATACCTTGATGCGTGAAGAAGCTGTACATGTTGATTTAGTTCCACGTTTTAGACGGCAGGTCACCTCTCATTCCGATTTAGGTGAGGATGCTGCAAATGTTATGTCACAACTTGCAAAAGCTCAGATAGAGCTAGAGAACATTTTAGGAATTAAACATAATCGCAACTATCCACCAGAGCGGCCTATATTGCCAGGAGATGTTGTCAAGCAAGCTGACCAAGATGCTTTAGAGCTGAGGCAATGGCTAAGTCTTGGTCACAGTCCCATTCAAGATATAATGAGTATTATTGAACTTGATCTGGGCATCAGACTTTTCATCAAGAAACTTGATAGCAAGATTTCAGGCCTATTTGCGCATGAGGAATCAATAGGTGCTTGCATTTTAATCAATGCCAACCACCGTAAGGATAGACGAGCACATACCGCAGCTCACGAATTAGGGCACTTTATTGGCACAAGAAAAGTACCTGAAATCTACTTTTCTGATGACCCTTTCTCGTCACGTGAAGAAAAATATGCGGATGCTTTTGCACGATCTTTCTTAATGCCGTCTCGTGCTATTTTATCGAAATTTAAGGAGATTACCGCCGGTGCCAATAACTTCACAAGAAGGCACATAATAATAATTGCTCATACCTTCGGTGTTTCTCGTGAAGCTGTTGTTCGAAGACTAGAAGAACTACAAGCCGTTAAAAAAGGTACATGGAATTGGTTCAATATGAATGGCGGCATTACAGACCAACAGGTCGCTGAAGTTCTAGGCGACAGGGCCACCAATAATCGTGATCAAGCACAATCAGAAAGACCAACCACATTCCGGTTAAATGCTCTGATCTGCCAAGCTTGGCAAGATGGCCTACTCAGTGAAGGTCAGTTGACTAAGTTGGTAGGTGTCTCACGATACGAGTTGAGAGCAATTCTAGATGATCATGATTTAGACGGGAGTGAAGCAGATAATGCACCTTCATTCTTTGACTGATCCCAGTGTACCATTAGTTGCGGATACAAGTGTAATTATTAACTTAGTTGCCAGTGGAATTCCTGAACAAATAATATCTAGCAT
>CAXBKT010000075.1:0-17116 GCA_963976155.1 uncultured Kordiimonadaceae bacterium
GGTTGAGTACGCGATTTTTGATGAAGAATGCCACGGAGCTGGTGCGCCGCGCGTGTTACCTTTTGGCGTCTCCATGCTCGCGCCTGTATTACTTGCTGTTGGTAATGACGAACAGAAAAAGCGTTTCCTTCCAGGCATCCAGTCCGGCGAAGTATGGTGGGCACAGGGCTTCTCCGAGCCTGGTGCTGGCTCTGACTTAGCCAGCCTAAAAACTACGGCTGTACGTGATGGTGACGACTATATTGTCAACGGGCAAAAAACATGGACAACACTAGGACAACACGGAGACTGGATATTCTGTCTCGTCCGTACTGACCTTAATGCAGAAAAACCTCAAACTGGCATTAGCTTCATTCTTGTCGACATGAAATCTCCCGGTGTCGAAGTGTGTCCAATCATCATGCTAGACGGCGGTCATGAAGTGAATGAAGTTTGGTTTACTGACGTTCGGGTGCCTGCAGAAAATTTGATTGGGCAGGAAAACAAAGGCTGGAGCTACGCCAAAATGCTTTTACAGCATGAGCGCATCGGTATCGCAGGTGTTGGTGTCTCAAAAGAACAGCTTGCGAGCCTAAAACGCCTTGCTTCTGCGGAAAAGAAAAATGGAAAGCCTCTGATCGAAGATCCCGTCTTTAAATCAAAAATTGCTGAAGTTGAAATTGAACTCCGTGCCCTTGACCTCACAAACAAACGTATGCTTGTGGAAACAGAACGCGGCATGGACCCCGGCCCTGTTTCCTCAATGCTTAAAATTCGTGGCAGTGAAGTAGCGCAGCGCCTGTTTGAGTTGAAGATGGATGCTTCTGGACTTTATTCTTTGCCCTTCCAACCACACGTTGGCGACGCAGGCAACAATGAAGAACCCGCCGGAACCATTGACAATGCGCGGTCCACCCCAGTGTATCTCAATACGCGTAAAATAAGCATTTTCGGTGGGTCCAACGAAATCCAGCGCGGCATTATTTCCAAGATGGTTCTTGGCTTTTAGTAGAACCGGCAATGAATTGATATTAAAGGTAAAATCATGAATTTTGATTTCTCTGAAGAACAAAAAATGCTGGTGCAGTCGCTTGAACGTTCCCTAGCAAAATCATACAGCTTTGAAACCTACCGTGAGCAACTCTCGGCAAATGCCACACATGCCCCTGAAGTATGGAACAGCCTTGCAGAACTAGGTGTCATGGCTATGCCGTTGCCAGAATCAGCAGGAGGCTTTGACGGCACACATGTGGACATCATGGCCGTGTGTACTGAACTTGGCCGCAGACTTGTAACAGAGCCGTATGTAAGCAGTGTGGTGTTAGCTGCACACATATTTGAAGCTAGTGGCGGTGACTTGACTGAAGAACACCTTCCCCTAATTGCGACAGGTGAGCAAAAATACGCCGTAGGCCTGTATGAACCTGGTGACCGGCATAACCCGCTTGCTACCAATACAAAAGCAGTAAAAGATGGTGATGCATGGAAATTATCCGGTCATAAATCTGTTGTTCTTGGTGCTGACTGTGCTGATCAACTAATTATCTCAGCAGACGCAGATGGCCCAAGCTTATTCTTACTACCTGCTAGTACCGACGGCGTATCATTAAGAAAGTACCCCCTTCTTGACGGACGCGGCGGGGCAGATATCATCCTTGACGGTGCCGAAGCTATTTTAATTGGTTCAACTGGTGGTGCTGTGGAAATAATCGAAGAAACTGTTGACCGCGGCGCCGCGGCTTTAATGGCAGACACCCTTGGCGCTCTTGAAGAAATTATCGAGATGACCAAAGAATACCTCCGCACACGCACCCAATTTGGCCGTCCTATTGGCTCCTTCCAGGTACTCAGCCACCGCATGGTGGATTTGCTTGTTGAATATGAGCAAGCCAAGTCTCTGACAATGGAAGCCGCCGTTGAAGCCAGAAACCCAGACAAACAGACCCGCCAGAAAGCAATTTCTGCTGCAAAAGCCAAAATTGGCACGCTTTCCCGTAAATTTGGACAAGAAAGTATCCAAATGCATGGGGGTATTGGTGTAACTGACGAATATGCGTTAGGCGCATATGTTAAGAGACTGCTTGTGAATGAAATGATGTTCGGTGACGCCGACTATCACCTTCAACGGTACGCCAACCTCTAGAAGTTTAGGGGTCCACCAAAATAGCGCGAAAGTCATTGACGTTCGTGCCGGTGGGCCCTGTAACAACCAAATCGCCCAAAGACTTGAAAAAGCTATAACTGTTATGCATGTCCAAATAATTGACTGGACTTAAATTTAGTTTCTTAGCCGCAGCAAGCGTATTCGGTGAAATATAAGCACCAGCATTGTCTTCAGAACCATCAATACCATCTGTATCACAGGCCAGCGCATAGATGCCCTCAGTGCCCTCAAGAGCCTCAGCTAACGCAAGCAAATATTCTTGGTTTGGACCTCCCCTTCCCTGACCGCTATGGGTCACTGTAAGCTCACCACCAGAGAATAAGATTATACGCTTTCCCATCTGTTTCGCTTCCAGAGCGATTTCCGCGTGGCGGCGTCCAACATCTGCGGCTTCGCCAACTTCAACTGGACTTATAATCTGAAAGTTCCAGAGAAAGCTTTCTGCTAGTTTTGTGGCTGCTTCAAGCATTGTATGTGCACTGGCTACAATATGAATTTCACTTTGTTTGACGGGAGAAGAAAGTTCGTTGATTTGTAAAAAATTATAGATAGAGGGAACCATCGGAAAGGAATATTTTTTTAATATATTCCATGCGTCCAGCGGTTTGGTTTTAGGTTGGATGGTGGGGCCAGATGCAATGACTGTGAGGTCGTCACCAACCACATCTGAAATAATGTAAGTGCTATGTAGGCTGTCACCTAATGCAGATCCTAGCTTCCCACCTTTGATAGCTGAAAGATGCGTACGGACGCAGTTAATTTCACTAATTGAGGCACCGGACCTGAGTAAAAACTGATGCACTGCCGTTTTTTCTTCAAACGAAATACCCTGCTGGGGCAAGCACATGAGAGCCGAACCACCACCCGACAGCAAAACAATTGAATGGGCACCAGTTAGCGGCACGGAGGCCGCTTGAGTAAGAATTAATTCAGCGGCCTTTAAACTATTTGCGTCAGGAACCGGGTGCCCTGCTTCCAATAGCTTTATCCCACCCGTACACGTATCTTGCCCATGCCCATACCGTGTGACAACAGTGCCATAGCAACGACCAGGATATAATGTATTTACGACAGATGCCATCTGTGCGGCCGCTTTCCCTGCGCCCAACACACATTTCGGCTTATCCGAAGCACCAAGTTCTAAGAAAGGCGGTAAACAGTTTTCAGGCAAACATGCTTCAACGCCAGCTTGAAAGCATGTAAATAAGATGTGTCTATAGTCTTCAACCATACAAGAAACTAACAATAGTTCGTTGCTATAGCTAGCCTATCAATTAGAAGAGTATTCCCTATTCTTTTCTGGACATTTACCCAGCATAAAGATCATCCTATTCAGCCTAACAATCAAACGGAGTGAGATGTGGCACATCTACCTGACCTTTTTGAGAAAATCCGCCAGTCTTTCCTTGGCACTGACAAAACTGCCAGCTGGTCGAAGACTGCGACTGGTGTGTATTCCTCCACTGTTGAGGGCCTGAAAGGTTATGGGGGTGATGCCCTTACTAAAACTGCGCAAAATTTCAATGAAGCACTACCTTACATTGAAAGAGCGGGCTTCTCTGTTACTGAGATTGAGGTTGGCATCGGTATTTCACCGAAAATTGTGCCCCACCTTCGTATGATTAAAGCTATTCCCGCGCGAGAACGTGAACTACTACTTGAAGAAGTCATTGAGAAACGACTGATACATACAATACTTTCCTCGCTCTTTAGTGCAACGGCTGCACGCAAACGCTTAAAGTTCAATCAGTATCATTTTACAGAACTTGAAATGGAACTAAGCGTTCTGCCTTCGGTCACCCTAAAATTTAAGCCCAACCACACGCGGCTAGAGCCCGAAAGCTCAAGCGCGCTTCTTGAAGAAGCTAAAAGCCTTGGTCTTGGTGACACTGAAACGAAAAAGCCTAGAGATCGTTAGCCCCTTAAGGAACTTGAATTTTATCACCAATATTTAACTGGCCGCCAACAGTTACATCCACGTAAACACCACAATCGATGTGACCAAACACTTTTCTAATCGCCAGCGGTAAATTCATATCTCGCTCAGCAGTCTCCAAGTTGACATTGGTGGCAGCACAGCGATCAATCCGCTTGCTTACAGCAAAGGTAACATCGCCAATTTTTAGATCTTGTCCGACAAGGTCAAACTCTTTCCATGCCCCAATACCTTCAACCAACAAATTTCCCCGAAACCTCTTAGGGTCAATCTTCAAACCTGTTTTCTCTTCAATATCCTGAACTGAATCCAAGTTAATCAATGACAAGTTTTGTTCAGGCACATCAGCAAACATATGGCCGTCAGCTGTCACTAGCCGAGGGCGCCCCTTAAGTTTCCCTTCCATGAAACGTTCAAAGAAGGCAGCAATAGCTTCCGCCCCTGAGCGATTTTTCAAGGATTCATCAAACAGTTGCTCTCCATCACGGCTAATCATGAGCCTATGGCCATCTTCACAAAAAGTGCAATTCAGGGCTGCTAGCTGTTCATCACGCATGAGCATCAAAAAATGTATTTTACGGAGAAAAGCTGGTTTTTTTGATGAGAATTCCGTGCCTGCCAATGCAATCGCATAAAGCCGATCACCGGAAATGGGTTTTCCTGGCTCGAGTTCTACAGTTTCTAATGCATCACCGCTTAAGCCCTTAACTGGATACCGGAAAATATTATTTAACTGCCCCATAACACACCTTAAATATAAAATTTTCTTTATATATTTATTTCACTATATAAAGGGGTGTTAGTTGTCAATCCCGCCTCAAATAATGATTAAAGTCCCATTTTAATACATTCTTGAAAAATATGAATATTTTTTCCAAAAATAGTGGATAGTGTTTCTACTTCTGGCAACTCAACTAAAACGGTATTTACAATATGATTATTCGGCTTGCACAAGACAAAGATATGTCCAACTTGCTTAATCTAAGTCAGAAAGTAGCTTCCGGCATGACAACCGTGCCACAAGATGCAGATGGTTGGAACAAACTTATCTCATCAACCAAAGAGTTTGTTCGACGCGATAAAGTCGAGCACGGCAGCTGCTTGCTTGTCCTAGAAGATATATCCAAGAAAAAGATTGCAGGTTTCACCGCCATCCATCGAAATGTCGGGTTATCTCGTCCCTTTTTTACTTTCAAGAAATCGAAAATACGCAAGGCAAATTCTGTTACCGGGCGCACAACAGACTATGATATTCTATTCCTCACAAATGACTTTGGTGAAGCAGACGAGATAGGCACTCTCTTCCTTGATCCTGAGTATCAAGGGTATGGGTCAGGACGTTTTCTATCTCTTTCCAGGTTTCTGTTTATGGCCATCGACCCGTCACGGTACTCGGGCATCATTTTTGCCGAAATGCGCGGATATCAAAATGGTCAAGGTGCATCCCCTGTTTGGGAGGCATTAGGCAAACACTTTTTTGATATTCCCTTTGAAGATGCTGACCGATACAGCGCGGGAAAACCGGTACAGTTCATAACCGATAGTTTTCCAGAGCACCCCATCATTGTAGACTTGCTCCCACAGGAAGCTCAGGAAGCAATCGGCAAGCCACACAGGGATACCGTACCTGCCTATAAACTTCTAAAATCCGTTGGTTTTCTTGATCTGGATTATGTGGATATTTTTGATGGTGGGCCAACTATCTTTACACCAATTGAAAATATCAAGCCGCTAAGGGAAAGTAAAAGAGCCAAAGCTATGATTGGACAACCCGAGCGCGGAACAAGCTGCATGGTTGCCAAGCCAGACATTACCAATTTCAAAACAACAACGACTAATGTGACCTTTCGAGATAATGTCGCAGTCATTAATCAATCCGCAGCTGACAAATTGAATATCAGCACTGGAGATGAAATAATCTTCACTGCGCTCAGATAGCCCCTTAACTAATCTTCATTAAAAAAGGGCGGTATAAATACCGCCCTTTTCGTGTGTTTATAAAGCATCTAGAACTGTGTTCTTAGAGTGAACCCAAACGTCCTGCCAATAATACTGTCGAAATATGCTGGAACAGCAAACCCTCGTGCCGCCAGTGCAAACTGAGGCGGCTTGTTGTCAAACAGGTTATTGATATTGGCTTGAAGCGACACATTGTCGGTAATTTCATAGCGTGCTGACATATTAAACAGCTTCCATGAACCAATACCCATCACATCTTTCGCGTTGGGTGCATCTGCATTGTTAAATACAGCACTACCTACATGACGCATTTGCAATGTCGTTGTAAGGCGGTCGATATTATGGCGCAGATTAACCGTAAAGCGATGCTTCGATTGCCCTACTTCACCGTCGTCAAAGTTCAAGTCTGAACCCGTTACTGACGTCACCAACTTATCAAGATAGAAATAGTTTGCTGATACGTTCAACACACCCAAATCACCGAGATCATGGAAATAGCTCAAGTCCGCTGTCAGGCCAGCAAAGTCACGCAGACCTGCGTTTACATAACCCGCACTAATATGTGTCACCTGCCCCAAACCGTCGCGTGTAATCAGATCACATGCACCAGCAGATGGGAAATCCGCACTATCATAACAGCCTTCCAATATCTGCGTACCACCAAGGTTTTCAATAGCATTCTCGAGCTTGATATTAATCCAGTCTACCGCAAGCGTGAGGTTTGGCACAAAGTCAGGGCGCACAACTGCACCAATCGACCAAGATTTCGCTTTCTCACTCTCCAGATTCGGATTCCCTGATATTGTTGTTGGCTGAGAAGCGTTCACAATCAAGGAATTGAAGGGCTGAGTAATACCGGCAGCTGCGCAGTTCGCCGTACGCGTTGCAGGTTGCTCTCCTTTATCAATAAACCGCTGATCACATGGGTCGTTTGCCCGTGCACTTGTATCAGAGGCCGGCAGAAATAGTTCAGTAATACCAGGGGCACGGATAGACTGTGTATAGTTACCACGCAGCATAACACCACTGATCGGCGCATACCGAACACCGGCAGTCCATGTTACATCACCACCAGCAACAGAATTATCCACATAACGCGCAGCACCCTCGAATTCAAAAGAGTGAGCAAGTGGAATATCCATGTCTGGACTTACGAGGGGCACAAGTACCTCTCCGTAAATTTCTTTTGTGTTGAATGACCCCGAAATAGGAACACCAGAAGAAATAGCGAAACTCTGAACCTCACCACTTTTCAGCACTTCATCAGGTTCAAAAGTTGAGCTTTCACGTCGATAATCTGCGCCAACCGCAAAACCAACAGAGCCAGCAGGCAATTCAAAAAGCTCGCCTGAGAAGTTAGCCGATACATAGTGCTGATCAATTGTTGTGGTCGCCGATGCAGGCCCAGAGACATAATCGATCGCCGCAGGGCTAGGTGCACCATTACCAAGAATATTGAGAGGCACACAATTAGGGTCAGAATCTTCACAGACAATTGAGCCATCAGCCGCAGTTGTTGCGTAGATTGCTTTGCTGAAACGCTGCGTATGAATAACGGTAGCTGTCGATTTACCAACTGTTTGGCCGTATGTATATGTTACATCCCAATCAAACGTTCTGTCTCCGAGTTCAACGTCACCCTCAAGGCCAAACACACCCCGATAAAGGTTTTGCGAACTATGTGTTGGGCTGCCACGCATAATATCTTGGTGACCTTTATCAACCCAGAAAATTGTCTCGTCCGCAACGCCGTCACCGTCAAAGTCAGCATTCAGATCAGGAACACCGTCACCGTCAAAGTCTAAGCCTTGGCCGATAATCGCGCGTGCTTGGTCATTCACAAATGGGTTGCTCAGACGAATTGGTGCAGGACCTTGCTGGATATTATTCAAGGTTTCATCGCCCGAAGCAAAAGCAACGCCAGTGAAGTATGGCTGAGACACTAAGCTTGTATCTTCAGTATAGGAATACCAGCCTTCCATGCGTAACTTCAGGTTATCCATAAGGTCATAATTGACCATTACGTTCACAAGTTGACGCTTGTTATCTGTTAGCAAATCGGCCGTATCACCAATACTAAAACCATCCCCGCCACCTTTAAAGACAAGACTACCTGTCGGAGAACCTGGGTCAAAGTTTACAACATTGCCGTTCGTATCAAACTGGGTCAAATTACCGTCAGCATCCCTAAGGCCACCACCAAGCAAGTTAAAACCAAATGGCACTGCTGGTTTACCGTTGATTGATTCAGGACCCGGGAAATTACCTGACCCTTGGAAAGGAACCCCGATGATAACCCCGTTAAAGTTCGTGAGGCCAACACGACTGTCACGCAAAAGAACTTCCGAATAAGGTGAATCTGGGTCAGATGGCGCTTCAAAACTTAGGTATTCAGAAGAGGCATCCCTGTCACTCGTTGACAAACCACCCCGCTGGTTATGGTCGACACTGACAACCAAATTACCTCGGTCATTATGAAAATTGATACCGTATGTTGCCTGAACTTGGTACTGTGTTGCGCCCCCATGTTCGGTTGCATCAACTTTTGCCATACCAGCAAAACCTTCGAAGTCTTCCTTCATAATGATATTGATGGTGCCTGCGATAGCATCTGTACCATAGATAGGCGCTCCACCGGTCGCAATCGTCTCCACACGCTCGATAAGCGCAGTAGGGATTGTGTTCATATCAACCTGAAGACCTGGGCTGCCCGCCCCATCAATAGACGGTGTATTCGCAGGCACAAAGCGCTTACCATTCACTAGTGTCAGTGAACGCTGAGAACCCAGTCCCAAGAAGTTTACGAAAGTTTGGCCAGCCCCTACACCCGATTGACCACCTTGCGCACTGCTAGATGGGTTACCAAATGCAGGTAATTCAGTAAGTGCATCACCCACATTTGACAGGCCGCGCGCTTCCATCGCATCACGGTCCATAACGATTGCAGGTTGAAGTGTATCAAAACCTTGCCGCTTAATGCGGGAGCCTGTTACCACAACCTCTTCAAATTCAGTATCTGCTGCCGCGGTGTCCTGCGCAGCAACTCCAGTCCATGTCCCCATTTGGGTTAAAAGTGCAAAAGCTGCAGTAGACGCACACAGCTTTCCTTTATGTCTTGGAATCATCCCTGACATACTTAGTTCCTCCTCAAATATCCCTGACCTTCTCCCCTTACAGAGGCGGTCAAGATTATCGCCTAGCTGTTCCCCTTACAGACCAGCATCAGCATTTTAAGTGACCTCCCTTACAAGGCCACCCCGCGCCAGAGCCCAATCAGCTCGCGGATCGATATATCAAATTTTTGAGTCATTGGGCCTGACCTGCCCAATGATTGGTTACACCTGAAACCATGTCAAGAAAGGTTTCACTTGAAACAGAATAAACCACTCTGGAAAATCGTATCATGTGTTAAAATTACAACGATAAAAGTCATATTATTTCCAATATCTCGTAAATTATTGAAATATACAGAAACATTTGAATAGTTTATTGTAATTAACACTTATTCTTTTGATTTCCGCAAAACAATTGGCATTTAAGCACCAAACCATCAAGTTGGTATAAGCCTCATTAATTTTGTCCTAATGAATACGTCCTGCATTCATATCTTAGGCAAAATTAAGCACTAGAATAATACAGAATTTTACAAAAGCTTATCTATATTGCTGCATAAATCACTTTATCAAAACCGCGTAAATATGGTCATCAGAGACCTACATTATTCCAGTCATATCCTCAGAACCCTCGGCCTGCTTGGGAAACCAAAAAACCACTCTTTCCATATTAGTGTAGAAGATGTGCACCTTCTTTTCAGTAAGAAGGCTGTCAGCAAAGAGGGTATTGAAACAATTACTAAGACGATCATAACATTCCGGAATACACCGGCGTGCACAGCAATCCTCTCCAAATATGCGAGATTAGAATAACATTACCAACACCACTCACCCTTAAGCATCGCGCTTTATCGCATAGCCATTGCACCTCAGCTACGAACCTGCAACAAATACCTAAGCTTATCGCTCAGGATAAGTAAGGGACAACAAAGGAAAGGGAGTGCGATCATGAAATATTTTATCGTGATTGCTCAGCTATTAGTGTGCGCGGCATTACCAAGCACTGCAATAGCGGAGGAAAGTAAAAAGACAACCCCTGTGGCAGACCCAAAAGTATGGGTCAGTGATCATACAGGGCGCTTCAATGGGGAAACCATAAAATACACAACCACCACAGGAGAAACGCACCTAAAAAATGCTGACGGCAAAGAAATTGCCTCTATTTTCTCCACTGCCTACATTAAAAAAGATGTAAAAGACCCTACCTCACGGCCAATTGCTTTCTTTTATAACGGTGGTCCGGGGTCAGCATCTCTCTGGCTACATATGGGCGCTTGGGGCCCTAAACGCGTTGCTATTCCAAGCGACGCCAAGGATGATTCCTCCCCACCATACCCACTGGTAGACAATGAAGCCGGTTTGCTTGATGTAACAGATATGGTTTTCATTGACCCAGTAGGTACAGGCTTTAGCCGTGCTATAGGTGAAGGAAAAAAGGAAGACTTTTACGGCGTAACCGAAGATGCCAAATCCATAGCACAATTCATTCGCTTGTGGCTCAGCAAGAATGGCCGTTGGAACTCACCTAAATATATAGGAGGTGAAAGCTATGGCACAACACGCTCTGCTGCCATAGTAAACGAACTTGAGGGTCGTTTTAATGATGTCGCTTTAAACGGCGTCATACTGGTCTCGACCATCCTTGACTTTTCAGCTCGTGACACAGCCCAAGGCAACGAAATGGGCTATATTCTTGCCCTGCCTACCATGGCTGCCACAGCCCGTTACCACGGTAAAGCTGGCCAAGGTACAAGCGTTGAGGAATTTGTCGAAGCAGCTCGCGAATTTGCTCGCACTGACTATGCCCTTGCACTTTTAAAAGGTAATGCCCTCAGTACTGACGAGCGCGCCCGAGTACGTGCGCGTCTTGCTCATTTCACCGGCCTAAAACAAGCATACCTCGACCGAGCAGACCTTCGTGTAACGCCGGGTCGTTTCTACAAAGAACTTTTACGGGACGAAGGTAAAACCGTTGGTCGCCTCGACAGTCGCTACACCGGCACTGACTACGACAGTGCTGGGGATAGCATCGACAATGACCCATCCTTTTACGGCATTGATGCAAGCTATACAGCTGCAATAAACAGCTATCTGCGGGAAGACTTAGGCGTGGACTTTGAGCGCCAATATAGCGTTATTGGCGGCTTAGGTGGCTCATGGAACTGGAAACTCAGTGACCGCGGGCGAAACTCATACCTTAATGTTGCCCCGTACCTTGGGCGGGCACTTCGCGAAAATAGCGGACTGCGCATCTTCAATGCTGCAGGCTACTATGACTTCGCAACTCCACTATATGGCGCTGAATACTCACTTACACGCACAGGCTTTGATCCAAGTAGAATCGACTTCAAATATTATGAAGCGGGCCATATGATGTATGTACGTGAAGATGATTTGGTTAAGTTGAATAACGATATCCGGGTGTTCATTAAAAACCGCTAAATCATCAGTGACTTAAACGCGTTATGCGGCAGCTGTAATCGCTGCCGCATTTTTTATTACAAAAACCTCTTGCGTCTCACATGTACCCAATGTACCACTTAGTCACACGGTACATATGGGACAGAGTTATGAAAATCAAAGTTGACATAGAAAGCCCCGACCCATTGTTTGCACAATTGGTCGAGCAAATAAAAACCGCTGTACAGCAAGATGCTCTAACGCCAGGTGATGCGCTTCCATCCATCAGGCAACTCGCAAATGATCTAGACCTGAATAATAAAACAGTAGCTAAGGCCTACAGAATGCTCGAGCGCGACAGCGTAATCCAGACAAAAGGCTACCGGGGCACCTTTGTACATCCCGACGCAAAAGCAAATAGCAGCATAGACCTAAAAAGCTGGGTTTCCTCAAAACTAACAGAAACCATTCAGACCTTTAGAAACGCTGGCGTCACAGATTCTGAAATTCGCATCGCTTTTGCCGATGTACTTAATAATCGTCAAACGGGGAGAGAATAATATGCCCGCATCAATTTCAATGACCAGTATTTTGGTCCTTTTTTACGTTATCTTCGCAAGTCAGATATTTTTGCTAAGTATATATTATCCTGGGAAAATTCACGGGCGCGTCCGCTATATACTTGAGCAATTCCCTACTGCTGATTACCCTAAATTATATCCTACAAAATTTGATCAAGGCAAAGCAGACAAAGGTAACAGAAAGCTGCGCTTCTACATGGGCGTCAACTATCTAATTGCCTTTATTGGTGCAGTAATTTTGTTCAAAATGATAAACTCAGGATACCGCCCAGCTCCGGAGGGCGGTGACGAAATTTTCGTCATGTTGTATTTTTTCTTGCAAGCAGCACCACTACTTTATGCCGAAATCAAAGAATATACTTACCATAAACTGTTGCGTGAAAATTATACCAGCAATACCCGAACTGCGGATCTAAAACCCCGCCGGCTGTTTGATTTTGTGTCCCCATTCTCTGTAGCTGCCGCAGTCGTGCTCTACGTAACAATGATGTATTTATATATCACCAGCAGGGATTTTTCTGTCCAACCCAACATAGAAATTTACATCACAATTTTTGGTATGACCGGTATGCAAATTATGTTTGCTGCCATTGTAGGCAGCCACCTCTACGGGAAAAAGATAAATCCATACATGTCCCATGAAGACCAGATGACACAAATAGGCGTAATAGCAAAAATTATGGTTTTTGCGAGCATTGGCGCAAGTGTCTTTATGACCATCACACATCTGGTTGACCAATACAGCCTAGAGGTCTTCGACCCCGTTATATCCAGTGTGTATTTTCAGTTTTGCGTCGTCTTTGGCATCGGTTTCACCTTTAGAACACTCAGGATCGAGAAGCTTAATTTTGATGGTTTCAAAGATACAGGTTCGACTCCTTCCCCATAAAAACGTATCCCGTTTTCCCGATCACGCTTACTCCAACAAACTAGGCAGGTCCTCAATAGCCTGCCTTTTTTTAAAAAAAATTAATACCTGCGGATAACAAGCTCTGGCTGGTTAACCTGTGCTGCTTTTAAGAACGTAAAACACAGCTGAAAGCATCAAACAGTTAACAATCCCCTTAATGTAAAATCCTCCAAAAGCTGCCATCATATGTGAATTTTGCCCAAATTCTGACTTAATAATATATTATATACAAATTATCACCTACAAAGATGCAGCCAAAAGCACGACAAAACCACAGGAGGGTAGAATGGATACCAACAAAAACCAGACAAAATATGAGGATACCAAGGTTAGCACACGAGTTAAGCTCTCTGCGTTATGGGCATCTGTTACTTTTTGCTACCTTTACGGTGATTACCTAGGCAATTTCGTTCCAGGATTTATCCAAGAAGTCACCGCAGGAAACATGGGCTTCATGGGGCCCGTTACACAGGAAACAATGCTTGCAGGTGCAATGCTTATGTCTCTGCCCTGTATCATGGTTTTTCTTAGCCTTGTATTACCTGTGGTTATAAACCGTTGGACAAACATAGTTATGGGATTTTTTTATACAGGCACCATGATCGTGACCCTAATTATGGACTCATGGCTCTACTATTTTTACCTCGGTTTTATTGAAGTCTCACTCACCCTACTTGTCGTTTGGTTTGCTTGGAGTTGGCCAATCCAAAATGATAATTGAGGACAACGGACGCAGCCATTACCGCATCAAAAGAGCCGGTACAGCCGGCTCTTTTGAAGAGAGTTACCCTAATAATGGTGAATTAGCTGTTCCGTTTAACAGGTTGTGGCTGGTTAGCCCTCGCTGCTTTTTCAAGCGCATGGAACATTGGTTGGAACGCTGGCCGCTTAACATATGTTCCTGTTCCCGGCTCAGTACGTAAATCACCTTTTGCATAAAGTAGACGCCCGCCGCAGATGGTATATGACGGCAAGCCCTTCACTTCCATACCCTCAAAAATATTATAATCTACTTTTTGGTGATGTGTTTTTTTTGAAATAACTTTTGTCGCTTCAGGGTCCCACACAACGATATCTGCGTCTGCACCTACCTGTATGGTGCCTTTACGTGGATGAATATTGAAAATTTTAGCAGTGTTTGTACTCGTTACAGCAACAAACTCCTCGGGTGTCATACGGCCGGTGTTAACACCGTGATTCCATAGCACCGCCATCCTGTCTTCAACACCACCCGTTCCATTGGGAATGAGCGTGAAATCATCTTTGCCTGCGGCCTTTTGGTCTGCACAAAAACAGCAATGGTCAGTTGCTGTGGTTTGAAGGGTGCCAGATTGCAGCCCTTTCCAAAGTGCCTCTTGGTGTTCTTTCGCTCGGAACGGCGGCGACATAACGTGCGCTGCTGCAACGTCAAAATCAGGATGCCTATAGACACTGTCATCAATCATCAGATGCCCGGCTAGTACTTCACCAAACACACGCTGGCCATTCGCACGGGCGCGGGCAATTTCATCTAGTGCATCTTTGGTGGACACATGTACTAAATAAAGCGGAAGGCCGATAACTTCAGCCATACGAATAGCGCGGTTTGCAGCTTCGCCTTCGGCGGCTGGCGGACGTGAAAGTGGATGCGCCTCCGGCCCTGTCATGCCCATCTCAAGCAGTTTGCGTTGAAGCTGATAAACCAGCTCACCGTTCTCGGCGTGGCACGTCACAATCGCACCAAGCTCCAAGGCACGTGAGAAGCTGTTATAAAGTACTTCGTCTTCCGCCATAATGGCATTCTTGTAGGCCATGAAATGCTTGAAACTGTTTACACCTTCGTCGCGTACCAGCGTGCCCATATCCTCAGCAACAGTTTCATCCCACCATGTCACGGCCACATGAAAACTGTAGTTTGAGCAAGCCTTCTCTGACCATTCACGCCACTGCCTGTAAGCGTCCATCAACCGCTGCTGCGGATTGGGAATAACAAAATCAATAATCATGGTTGTACCACCAGCAATACCTGCTGCTGTACCTGTGTAAAAATCTTCTGATGCCACCGTGCCCATAAACGGTAACTGCATATGGGTATGGGGGTCAATTCCACCCGGCATCACATACTGACCCGTCGCATCGATAACCTCAGCATCCGAAGGTACTTCAAGGTTTGGGCCCATTGCCTTCACAACACCGTCTTCACAGTAAACATCTACTTGGCCGCGCTGCTCTGCAGTAACAACAGTTCCACCACGAATTATGATCGACATAATAGGTCCCTCTATTTTTTGGCCAGAGCAAGATAAAGTCCGCCAGCAATGAACAGGCCAACAAACCAAGCATAACTGTAAATTGTATCAAAAACGGGTGGCACGCTTGCGACTGCACCCGCCGCATGTAGGAAGCCCGGTAAGTTCGGTAGAATGCCTATAACAAGAGCAATAAGCCCCGCCTTATTCCAAGTGCCATATTGCCCTGCATGATCAAACATCGCGTCCGTATTCAGTTCACTTTTGCGCACGAGGAAATAATCCACGATCAAAATACCTGCAATGGGACCTAGAAGGGCTGAGTAACCGATTAGCCAAACAAACAAATAACCGCCAGCGGTTTCAAGTAATTTCCACGGGAAGATAGCGATACCGATGCCAGCCGTAATATATCCGCCCATAGTGAAGCTTATCTTCTTGGGGTTCAGGTTTGAAAAACCGTAAGCTGGCGCCACAGTATTCGCGGCCAAATTTGTCGTAAGCGTTGCCACAACGAGGGCGGCAAGTGCGACAACCACACCGAAGCCTCCCATGCGGCCAGCAAGAGCTACAGGGTCCCATATTGCTTCACCGTAAATTGTAACCGTTGCGGACGTTACAGCGACACTAATAAACGCAAACAAAGCCATCGGCAGCGGTAAACCAAGCGCTTGCCCAATAATTTGGTCCTTTTGGCTTTTGGCAAAACGCGTGAAGTCAGGAATATTAAGCGCCATTGTTGCCCAAAAGCCGACCATCGCTGTTAAGCTTGCAACAAACACACCCCAGAACTGTCCTTCGCGTGCACCGCCCTCAACAAATTGAGACGGCGTTGATAACATTTCACCAAAACCACCAGCTTCCATATAGGCCCAAGCAAGCAAAGCGAGCCCCATCGCAATCAAGAACGGAGCAGCATACATTTCAAGCCAGCGGATACTCTCTGTCCCGTGCTTGATAAAATAAAGGTGCATCGCCCAAAACCCGAGGAAGCAAATGAACTGACCTGCATCAATGCCAAGAAATGGCAGTGCCGACCCCATAATCGCATCACCAGTTAAAGCATTCACAATCACATAGATCGCAGATCCGCCAACCCATGTATTAATGCCAAACCAGCCACAAGCTACAAGGCCGCGTGCAAGCGCCGGTATACGGGCCCCTTTGGTGCCGAAAGCCGACCGAAGGAGGACAGGGAACGGCACACCGTGCTTTGCGCCAGCATGCCCGATGAGAATCATGGGAACCAAAACAATGGCGTTACCTAGGAGCACAGTAACAACAGCCTGCCACCAATTCATACCCTCTGAAACAAGGCCACCAGCAAGCATATAGGTAGGCACACAAACAACCATCGCCACCCAAAGAGCAGCGTATGATTTCCAATCCCAGGTTCGAGTATCTGTGGTTGTCGGTGCTAGATCTGCGTTCCACAAATCATCAGCACTTCGTCCATTTTTTGTACTTTCCATAATCCCCCTCCAATGTCGCATATACGAAAAACGCGCCTCCTCCCCAGAAAGCGCGTTCGTCAATTTATTCTCCGTCGGTTAACCGAGTGTAAGTACTGGGCCTGCGATCTCGGAAAAACTGCCAGTTGTTTCGAACTTCTTGAACCATACTCATGTCCATATCATGAATGATAAGTTCGTCCTTGTCACGGCTTGCTTCTTTCTCAATCTGCCCTCTCGGATTAACGAAATATGTCTGACCGTAAAACTCACCAATGTCCCAAGGCAGCTCACGCCCTACCCGGTTAATCGCACCAATCCAGCAGCCGTTAGCCGCTGCTGAAGCGGGCTGCTCCAGTTTCCATAGATACTCAGACAAGCCAGCAACTGTTGTC
>CAXBKT010000076.1:0-16990 GCA_963976155.1 uncultured Kordiimonadaceae bacterium
CGTCCATGCGCGCCAACTGCTCATCAGTCGCTGGTGTTTGGAATTTTGCTTTATAGTCAGCGTACGGCATACCGTAGATGCGCTCAGCTGCCTCCTCTTTACTAAGCTCCATACCAGCTTCTTCGGCAGCCTCTTTATACCACTTAGCAAAACAGTTACGGCAAAAACCGCCATACCCCATTAAGTCAATGTTTTGTATATCCTTACGGTCATCAAGGTGCTGTAACAAACGGCGAAACACTGCTGCTTCAATTTTCTCATCTGAGCTCATAGCTCTCTCCAATCAATAATGTTTAATCGCAACAATATCACTGCGGTGCATACATTCATCAAGCATATCCGCAAGTAGCGCTGCCCATTCAAGCACCATTTTGTCGTCCGCAAGCAGATCTTGACGAATTTCAATGGTGGTTTGCGGCAACCCGCGTTCGGCACCATGACGCTGCATAGTGTAGTATAGGTCTTTCCCAGAATACGGCTGATTATCGCCAACAGTCAGGTCTGTTTCCCGCTCAATCATACCAATCATTGCTTGTGCAAGACGCTGGTCTTTGTTCCACAAAAACCCAATCTGCCAAGGCCTCTCTTCGTTTTTCATCACAGGTGTAAAACTGTGCATACCAATAATAAGTGGTACAATACCATCTGCTAAATGCGCCTCAATCAGTACATCACAAGCCTCATGAAACGGATCATAATATGCCCGTTTCCGTGCCTCAATGGCCCTCGCGGTTAAGTCCTGATTTGCTGGAATAATAATATCGTCACTAACGAACGGTATAAGAGTTGGATGATCTGGTTCTCGGTTCTTATCAATCAGCAGCCGTGAAACAGGCGAGAGCACCGCAGAGACGTCCATCAACTCACAAATTTTGCGCGTTACTTTCTCAACACCGATATCCCACGCAATGTGCTTTTCAAGGTCTGCACCATTTAAGCCCAAATTCGCATAGGCCTCAGGTATATGATTGCTTGCATGTTCGCACAAAATGACAACGCCGCTACGGACATCTGGATTTATTATTATAGGTTCTAGGTCAGTCACTATTCGAAAATACCAAAATGAAGGTTTTGTTTAACTAGCAGAAAGTGCTAGACGTTTCGCTTGCTTTACCGCAGCATACAACAAAACAAAAGCCCTCTTGTAAAACGATATCGTGAAAGCAGGGCCGTCACCTTTACGGAGCTTAATGTTGGCATCACCACAAAATACAGGCGCTGAATTTCAGGGTCGTCAGAGAAAAACACGTATTGTCGCTACGCTTGGGCCAGCAACAAGCACTTTAGAACGCATCCGAGACCTTTTTAACGCAGGCGTGGATGTCTTCCGCCTAAACATGAGCCACGGTGACCACAAAGACAAAGAAGCTCTTGTGCACACTATCCGCGCAGTAGAGCGAGAAGTTGGCCGCCCTATCGCAATTTTAGCAGACCTTCAGGGCCCGAAACTCCGTATCGGTACCTTTGAGGATGATAAAATTACTCTTGATATTGGCGCTATGTTCACGCTTGATCTCTCTGACACACCGGGAAATCACCAACGTGTAGGCATGCCGCACAAAGAAATTTTTGATGCGCTAGACATTGGCACCAATGTACTGCTTGATGATGGCAAAATCCGACTAGAGGTACAGTCTGTTTCCGCCACTAAAGCTGATTGCCGTGTTCTTGTTGGTGGTGTGCTTTCAAACCGCAAGGGCGTAAATATACCAAACGCTGTCTTACCGCTTGCCGCGCTCACAGAAAAAGACAGGAAAGACCTGACGCTTGCCCTAAAGCTTGGCGCAGATTGGGTCGCTCTTTCTTTTGTTCAGCGCGCCGCAGATGTAGCTGAGGCCAAAAAGCTTATTGCAGGCAAAGCTGCCATCATGTCGAAAATTGAAAAACCAGCTGCTGTTGAAGCCCTTGATGAAATCATCGAGCTATCTGACGGCGTGATGGTTGCGCGCGGTGATTTGGGTGTTGAGGAGCCCGTCGAAAAAGTACCTGGCATACAGAAAAAAATTATCCGCAAGGCAACACAAATGCTCGAATCCATGATTAAATCACCGGTACCAACCCGGGCAGAAGTATCTGACGTTGCCACAGCAGTAGGTGACGGGGCTGACGCAGTAATGTTATCTGCTGAATCAGCAGTTGGTGATTATCCTTGTGAGGCTGTTGGCGTGATGCATCGTGTCGCAATGCGGGTTGAAAACGAGGAGGGATATTATAGCTCCCTCGTTGGTAGCCACCATAATCCGAATGCCCGCACTGAAGATGCCATCACAGCAGCCGCACGGCAGGTGTCACAGTCGATTGACGCAAAAGCGATTGTGACCTTCACGACATCTGGCGCCACAGCCCTAAGAGCGGCCCGCGAACGCCCTGCTGCCCCCATCCTGACGCTGACGCCGAAGCTATCCATCGCACGACGCCTCGCGATTGTATGGGGCCTCTATACGGTTAAAACTAAAGATGTGGAAAGCTTCGAAGAAATGATCGGCAAAGGCAAGCGCATGGCGCTGAGGAACGGCCTTGTTGAAGCTGGTGACCGAATCGTTGTAACTGCTGGTGTGCCCTTCGGCACCCCCGGCGCCACCAACGTGCTTCATATCGCATGGATAAGCGGCTCGGAAGTGACTGACGAGCCTGCTTAAAGATTAAAATCTTTTGCTTTCAAACCAATCAACAATGATTGGGCGTCAGTAAACTGGTGCCCAATCAAGCCTTTTGCTTCTGCAGCTTGCACATTCTCGAGCCGGTCATCAATGAACAGTGTTTCTTCTGGCGTCAGGTTAAAGCGGCTGAGGGTCACGTCGAATATCTTTGGGTCAGGTTTGATGAGTCTTTCTTCCCCTGACACGACAATGCCTTTAAACTGCCTTGTGAAGGCATACTCATCGCAGAACTGCGGGAATTTCTCTGCCGAGAAATTGGTCAGTGCATAAACAGGCACACCTGCTTCAACAAGTGCATCCAATATTTCGCATGTGCCTGGAATCAAGCCACTAATGGTTTCACCCCACCGCGTATCAAAAGCCTCAATCAGCGCTGCATACTGTGGGAACTGAGCAGAAAGTATTTTAACACCCTCAGCAAAAGGCCGGCCCCTGTCATGCTCCGAGTGCCATTTGAGTGTCACGACTTTCGTCAGGAAATACTCCAGCTCCTCAGCGTCGGGGATAAGCTTTTTATAAAGAAAGCGCGGGTCCCATTCCACGAAGACATTGCCAATATCAAAAACAACAGCGCGACAAGGTTTTTGCACTCCACTCTCCCCAAATGATAAAGCCGCGCAACCCTAACGGAGTGCGCGGCAAAATCAATAATCAAGCTGGCTAAAGTTAGACTTAGCCTTGGCGTGCTTTAAAGCGACGCTGAGTCTTGTTAATTACGTACGTACGGCCCTTACGACGAATCACGCGGCAATCGCGGTGACGAGACTTTAGGGACTTCAGGCTATTGCGAACTTTCATGGCTCGTCTTCCTAAAAACCAGTTAACATTTACACCCAACTTCCGGTTCCGGGAAACCTTTGGAAACGGGCGGGAACAACTCCAATGTCGTTCCTCGAATCCATTGGGCGCGGAACATAAGGGCGGGTATGCTATCTGTCAATAGCCTGCCGACATATCCTTAGCATTTATGAGATGAACACCTTCAGAGGTAGACACAAAATAAAGCAGAGACGTCCCCCATGCCCTGTGGAACGCCTCCAATTGTCCCTGTTAGATAGCAGGGATAGTCATCTGGCGCTTTCGCGTCAGTGATAAAACCATAACAAAAAAATCGCTCAGAGTCATGGTAAATCAAGGGGTACAGGGCATTCCCATAACAAATCCACGCAACTACTCCACTACCAGTATTGCGCCCACAATACTCAGGGTGCTAAGCATCTATTCTAACGACACAAAATAAAGACCAAGGGGTAACCATGTTAATTTCCAGTGCTTTTGATAGTGGCAATATTCGGGTCATTAAGGCCGACAATCCTGCTGATATTCAGCTAAAAATTAAAAACGACAACGAATCAGACTATTATCAGTGGTTTCATTTTAGAGCTTCTGGCGTCCGAAATACGCCTTGTAAGTTTACGATTCTAAACGCAGCTGGTGCTGCCTACCCTGATGGTTGGAAAAATTATCGCGCCTGCGCTTCCTATGACCGTGAAACATGGTTTCGTGTTAATACAGTTTACAATGGTAAAACCCTAAGCTGGGAAATAGAGCCCGAACAGAACAGCCTCTATTTTGCATATTTCGCCCCTTATTCTATGGAGCGCCATGCTGATCTTATTGCTGACGTGTCAGGTTCTCCCCTTGTTACGGCCAGTGTGCTAGGCCACACCCTCGACGGACAGGACATGGACCTGATTGAACTTGGGCACGGACCAGAAGGCCGTAAAAAAGTCTGGTTGATCGCGCGTCAACACCCAGGTGAAACAATGGCAGAGTGGTGGATGGAGGGCGTGTTTGATTGCCTCTTGGATATAGACAACCCAGTTGCCCGTGCGCTTCTCGATAAAGTGCATTTTTATATTGTGCCTAACATGAACCCTGACGGCTCAAAACGTGGCCACCTGCGCACTAATGCCGCCGGCGCAAACCTTAACCGCGAATGGAAAAACGCGACAATGGAGCGCAGCCCTGAGGTATTCCTTGTACGTGAGAAGATGAAGGAAACAGGTGTCGACTTTAAGCTTGATGTACACGGCGACGAGGCTATTCCTTACAATTTTATCGCTGGATTTGAAGGCATTCCAAATGCGACAGACAAACAACTAAATCTACTTAAAAGATACAAGGAAACACTCTGCAAAGTCTCACCCGATTTTCAGGTAGGTCATGGCTATGACACCATTGGCGAAGGCGAAGCAACACTTGATATCTGCACCGACTATATCGCTAGCACATTCAGCTGCTGCGCTATGACGCTTGAGATGCCCTTTAAAGACAATGACAACCTACCTGATGAAGACCTTGGATGGAGTCCAGACCGCAGTCGTCACTTGGCAAAAGCTTGTCTGGATGCACTGCATATGCTGGTAGATGATATCTAGGAAACAATAGTAAGGTATTTGCCCGGCTGGTCACTTGCCGTCAAACGCGCAGAGAGTATAAACTCTATGCCCTCTGCCCCGCAATTTTGCTGCCCCAGCCAATACTGGAAGGTCAACGATAAAGGCGCAGGCGGTTACTTCTGCACCAATGCGCTTCAAAAGAGTAGCTGCGGCAATCGCTGTACCACCTGTTGCAATTAAATCATCAACCAGTAAAACACGCACGCCCGCCCTAAGTGCATCTTTATGCAGTTCAAGCGTTGCTACCCCATATTCAAGATCGTAATTTTCTTCGATAGTATCCGCTGGTAACTTACCTTTTTTCCGAATAGGTACGAAGCCAAGCCCTAGCCTGTCCGCAAGTGCGCCGCCAATAATAAAACCACGCGCATCAATACCTGCCACTGCATCAAAGCCTAGGTGGGCTATGGCCTCCTGCATCTGATCCAGCATCAGATGAAACCCTTCTGAATCGGCAAACAACGTTGTGACATCGCGGAACATGATGCCCTGTTTCGGGAAGTCCGGCACCGTACGGATATACTCTTTTAAATCTTTAGGCATATTGGGGATCACTCCGCATTAGCTTCCATTAAATCACATTAAGCCTTCTAATGTAATTCCATCACCACCTACAACTTCTCCTTAATTTTTGCACTCCCCCTGTCATTGCTATTGCCTAACTCATTATAATTCTATATTTCCACGATTATCGATATTTAATTCTAATTGGGAAAATGTGAGTTTAAGCAATGACAACAAGAATCGCCATTAACGGATTTGGGCGCATGGGAAAACTGTTTTTTCGCGCTGCCTGGGGCAACCCAAACCTTAAAGTCGTTGCAATCAATGAGCCATTTGGAGGATTAAACACAGCTACACACCTTTTGGAATTTGATACCATACACGGCCGCTGGGATCACGCTATATCAAGCGAAGGCAGCGACTTGATAGTTGATGATATGCTCATCTCATATTCCGAAGAACTTTCCCCAAATGAAATCAGTTGGACTGGCGACGATGTAGATTTAGTTATAGAATGCTCAGGTGAATTCAAGACAAGTGACAGCTTAAAACCCTACTATGACAAAGGTATCCCAAAGGTATTAGTTTCAGCCCCAGTAAAAGAAGAAAATGCCTTAAACCTTGTGATGGGCATAAACCACCACCTCTACCAGCCAGAAACACACAACCTAATTACCGCAGCTTCTTGCACCACAAACTGCCTAGCACCTGTGGTAAAGGTAGTTCATGAGCAGCTTGGCATCAAACATGGTTCAATCACCACGATACACAATGTGACCAACACTCAGGTCATTGTTGATTCACCTCATAAAGACCTTCGCAGAGCACGGTCATGCCTGAATTCCTTGATACCTACGACGACCGGCTCCGCCACCGCCATTTCCCTTATTTACCCTGAATTAAAGGGCCGCCTGAATGGCCACGCAGTTCGCGTACCGCTATTGAATGCCTCTTTAACTGATTGCGTATTTGAACTAGAGCGCACCACAAAAGCTGAAGAGGTCAACTCTCTTTTCCAAAATGCGTCAGAAACGTACCTAAGAGACATCCTTGGCTATGAAGAACGCCCTCTTGTTTCCTCAGATTATCTCAATGATCCGCGCTCAAGTATCATAGACGCACAATCAACTATGGTCGTGAATGGCACGCAGCTCAAACTCTATGCTTGGTATGATAACGAATGGGGTTACGTAAACCGCATGGCTGAGCTAGCAAACATGATAGCTACTGCGCAGCAAGGATAGTCATCATGACCGATCTCAGAAGTTATGGTGTGGTTACAGCAGCTTATTGGGGCTTCACTGTCACTGATGGTGCGCTGCGTATGCTGGTACTACTGCATTTCCATACACTTGGGTATAAACCGCTGGACCTAGCCGCACTGTTTTTACTCTATGAGGCAATGGGAATTCTTACGAATTTTTTTGGTGGGTGGATCGGAGCACAATTTGGGCTGCGGGTTACTTTATTTTCTGGAATATCTCTCCAGATCATAGCGCTTTTATTGCTATCCACCCTACCTTCCGAGCTCACTGTATCTCTATCTGTTATATACGTAATGACGGCGCAAGCCTTGTCCGGAATCGCTAAAGACCTGACTAAAATGAGCAGTAAATCAGCGGTTAAACTGGTTGTGCCTGATGGCAGTCACAGCCAGTTATTCAAATGGGTTTCGGTACTCACTGGTTCAAAAAACACACTGAAAGGTGCTGGCTTTTTTGTTGGAGGTTATCTACTGCACAAAGTTGGCTTCAGCACTGCACTCGTCATTATGGCTGGTAGTTTAGCTGCGATTTTAGTCACTTGCCTTACTTATCTCCGCTCCGAATTAGGAAAAGCAAAAAGCAAAATTCGCGGCAAAGATCTATTTTCAAAAAGCAGGGAAATTAATTTCCTGTCCGCGGCGCGCCTCTTTCTTTTTGCCAGTCGTGATATTTGGTTTGTTGTAGGTTTACCAGTGTTCCTTTCAGAAAATGCTGGATGGTCCTTCAATCAAATTGGCAGCTTCATGGCTGTATGGATTATCGGATATGGTATTGTTCAAGCTGGCGTTCCAAATATCCTGCATCGTACAAAAACCAGTAACAACGCTGCTGCTGCCGCCAAGAAGTGGGGCCTCCTTCTGGCTTTGTCACCTATTATGATTGGCCTTGGTTTAACTACCCACGGTGACCTGTTTTTCACAGGACTCACCAACTACTTTAACAGTGTAACCTTTCTAATAAGCGGCTTGGTTATATTTGGTATTATCTTCGCCGTTAATTCTGCTCTGCACTCTTATCTGATCGTAGCCTATTCTAACGCAGATAAAGTTTCATTGAACGTTGGTTTCTATTACATGGCAAATGCCATTGGCAGGCTCATAGGCACACTATTATCTGGCTTGATCTATCAAAATTTCGGCATTATTGCCTGCCTTTTTGTTTCGGGCGGCGCAGTATTTTTGGCTGTACTTTTCACCTTACCTCTAAACAGTAAAAGCAAAAACACTGCGTAGAGAAACAATCCTATTCTCGTCCAAGTAAACAGCAACATAACAAGAAAGTGGTGGACACTATGAATGACCAAACGGCGGTGAGCATGCTAAGTGCGCTAGCACAAACCACACGTTTCGGCGTGTTCCGCCTTCTTATGAAAGCTGGACATGGTGGCCTACCTGCCGGGAAAATAGCGGAAACCATTGGCGTTCCACAAAATACACTTTCTGCCCATTTAAACGTGCTTTCCAATGCTGGGTTAGTGAACTCCATTCGAAATGGGCGCAGTTTGATCTACTCTGTGGAACTAAATGATACCAAGGGATTAATTGACTATTTGGTGAATGACTGCTGCGATGGCCACCCGGAAATATGTGCAATCTCTGTTAGGAAAGCCACCTGTAGCCCAAACTAACACTTTCTTGTCATATGTTTGTGTGCTGCCTTTATGAAGTCAATAAAAACCATTAAGTAGATAGTCAGCTTAAAAACATAGGCTCTATAGTAAACAAGAGATACCAAGGGGAAACATGGAAGCACTTACGCAAAACATTGTTGAATGGCTACAGTATGTTGCCCACGATCCGTTTTTGCTCGCGCTTGCCCTCGCTCTTGCTACATTTGCAACCGAAGACGGCGCCCTCATTGCCGGTAGTTTACTAGTGGGCAGCGGTGAAGCAAGCGCTGGGCTTGTCATTACGGCCATAGCTACAGGAATCATAATTGGCGACATTGGACTCTACGCCCTTGGTTGGTCCGCACGGACAAGCCAGTTTCTACGAAAACACCTACCTGTTAAAAAATCTCGCCCATTACGGCGATGGTTACAAGAACGAGAAGCTGCAATATTGTTCACCTCTCGCTTCACACCCGGCACACGCCTAATCACCTATGTAACTTTTGGCTTCCTTAAGCTATCCCTTATTCGTTTCGTTATAGTAATGATAATTTCCGGTATTCTGTGGGTTGGTGGCATGGTCTTATTTGTCAGCGAAATTCAACAAACTATTGGCCATTTAGGTCTTTCCACATCACTCGCGATCGCTTTATTTTTTGCCATAAGCTTTATCTTCATCGTGCCGCGTTTAGTTAAAAAATTCACATCTTCAAAAACCATTCACGATGCAGAAACCGAGTACCAACATGCCAGATAACCAAGCGCCTAATCACCTCGCAGAAGCAGAAAATACGCCTCATGCCGGCATGCCAGCCCTTGATGCCAGCGCTGCAGAAATATCATGGTTTGAATTCGCCCCGGCACATCTTTTTTATACACCTATCTCCCTATATTGCATGTGGCTATCGCTGAAGTATTTTGGACTGACGCTGCCAACCAACGTGAACCCTGCTCTGCCCTACTCCGGGTTAGTGGGGGAAAGTAAATACACGGTCCTAAATGAAGTCCGAGGCGAAGCGCGCGACTATATTGCACCCTATATCCGCCGCACCAAAAGCCACGACCACACCAACACGCCAATTGAGCAAGCCCTCAAAGAGGCTGGGCTTAACTTCCCGTTGGTTGCAAAGCCTGACATTGGCATGCGAGGTACCGGCGTACAGCTTGTAAAAAACAATACTGAGCTTGGTGATTACATTGCCTCCTTCCCATCAAACGCTGACTATCTGCTGCAAGAGATGATAGATATGGAGGGGGAAGCTGGCGTTTTTTATGTGCGTTACCCTAATGAAGCTAAAGGAACCCTCATCAGCCTGACGCTAAAATATTTCCCTCGAGTAACCGGAGATGGAAAAAAGACCCTCAAGGAGCTTATTATGGCTGACCCACGAGCAGGAAAACTCTCACACCTTTACCTAGAGCGCCATAAATGTGCTCTTGATGAAATCGTGCTCGCCGGACAAAGCATACGCCTTGCCTTTGCGGGCAATCACTGCAGAGGTACGATTTTCCGAAACGGTAACGACTATATCACGGAAGAAATGACGAATACATTTGATAGCATCGCCAAATCGATGGGCGAATTCTATGCTGGTCGTTTTGATGTGCGTTTTGGCTCCTTTGCAGACCTTCAAAAAGGTAAGGGGTTTAAAATAATCGAGGTAAATGGGTCTGGCGGGGAAGCAACCCATATTTGGGATTCGCGCACCACCCTACGCCAAGCTTATAGCACCCTAATGCAGCAATTTAGACACTTGTACGCCATCGGTGCTCTGAACCGAAAACGCGGCTTTTCGCCCACGCCATTACTAACGCTCGCCAAAGCCTGGTGGAACGAAAAGAAACTCACAAAAAACTACCCAATAACCCATTGATAGAAGGAAATTAGGATGGAACTGTTAAAGAAACACCGTGACTGGATACCTGCTGTCCTTATCGCGCTAATCCTTGGTGGTAGCCTCCCCTTCAAATTTACAGGGGACCCTATGCCCACACATATATTCAATGTGGTAGGCGAATTTTTAGGTTTGGACTTTTTTAAAGCCTACGGCGCAGTCATCATTGGCATCGCTGAACTTGCCTCAAGCATTCTTGTTCTAATTCCAGCCACTCGCGCGTATGGTGGCCTATTGACTGCCGGAACGATGGCCGGTGCTATCTTCTTCCATTTATTCAGCCCTCTTGGCGTAACTGTTCACTATGTAAGAGACGGCGTTGAAATGTCCGATGGGTCATTGTTCTATACAGCAATCATTGCGTTGCTCTGCGGTTTGTATCTTGCTTATCGGGGCAAGAACACTCTGCCAATTATCGGCCAAAAATAGAATAAAAAACTAGGGGTGGCAGAATAACACCGCTCCTAGTGAACTGCTGGGGTACCTTTTAAAAGCACTATTTTACGGTACTCTTTTGCGTCAAACTGGCAAACATTTGCCTGTTGCATTAACCGAACATAATCAGCCATATCCTCAGAATATAGCGCCTCTCGCACCGCAGCGAGCGTAAGCCCAGCCTCAAGCGCAAGCATACTCTCCAAGAAGTTTAAGCGCCCCTGTTTAGCCATATCCAAGACCATTACGTGTGTTAAACGCCCTGTTTTTCGCAAATCAATCACATAGGCGTGTATTTGGGCGGGGCTTGCATTCTCAATTTGCGTCGCAACGACAGATGAAAAGCTGTGTTCAGTAACCTCTACTGCGGTCGTTGCATCTAAATCATAGGTTTTAATCAAAAGACGGCAGTATTCTTCAGAAACTCTGTGGGTCAATTCTTCAACAATCGACAGCGGTAAATCAATTCGGCAGGACAATTGGTCCATCATATACTGATTACTACGAAATCGCCTTAAAACAACATCGCAGCTATTTTCATAAAGAGTAACTTGATCATTCCTAATAATAAAACTCACACTTTTTTCGTCGCCAACAGTGACAATCGCATGGCAGGTATTGGGTCCAATATCTGAGCGCCGTGCCAAAGTAACATGTGCATGAGATTCAAGGTGTGGTACAAGACCTGCAAGTTGACTGTCTGAAAATGCCTCTGTTGTCGCAAGAAACGGCGTAGAAACACTTTCTATATCAGAGGCTAGTTTTGCCGCAATATCATGAGGCAAATCATTACAAGTTCGAAGCTCAAAAGCAAGCGTTTCCCTTACTTGCAAGGCTACGTCCTGAGCAAGTAAACGAGCCACATTTTCAATGGCCGTCCGCTCTTCTTCTGAGTGACCATCTTTGAGAAAGCTGGCAACGCGCTGAGAAAGAATAACCTTTTCCAACGTGGCCGCATTGACAATATCTACTGTGTCGAGACTCATGACGACGGGTTCCTATCACAATACCTAAAAGCTTTGCTCTTAGTGTTATCTACTGCGGCACCCACCCATTGGGTATTATGCCTGAGAACTAGTAAACGCATTACTAATTTTTAGATGAAACGTCTTGAACGAGTACATACACAATATTACTCAGATCATTTCCTCGTTTTCCTCCATGCAATATTGCTCTTTGGCAATTTTCAATACACTGGGGGCCATGGCCTTGCCGAAATCGGCTTTATGCATAAGCCGAACAAAAGCCAATCGATCAACAAGTGTTAAAGTCTTTTTCACATCCTGCAGAGGCATGCCCGCTCGTAAAGCCAGTGCGCTCTCAAGAAATGCCGGACACCCCTTTTTAGCGATTTCAATCGCGAGTTCAGAGGTAAGGCGCTTATTTGCACGAAGTTCTCTTACAATTACATGAACCTGCGCTGCGTCAGCACCTTCTACCTGCTGCCAAAGCAGCTCTACCTTAGTGCTATCCAATACCTCAGCTGCAATGTCTTCCTGCACATCATAATAGGATACAAGTACATCCCTACAATGACTTGAAACTTTATCCGCGATGCGCTCTACAATCGAAATTGGTAAATCAAGACGGCCGCTGAAATGATCCATAACACGCACATTGTTGGCAAAACGTTTAACAACGGTACCGCATGTTGCCTCAGGTAATGCCAATCTATCATTCCGCACTAGGCTAGTAACACTACCCTCTTCTCCTACACGTGCTAATGCTTCCATTACCACATCGCTTAAGTCGGTGCGCCGGGCGAGAGCTGCCCTTGCATATTCTTTTAGCTGAGGGATTAACTTCACAAGACCTCTATCAGAGAAAGCTCTTGTTCCTTCAAGAAAAGGGCCCGCTACATTTTCAATATCTTTAGCGATTTTCTCTGCAATATCAGGCACTAGTCGCTCACATTTACGGAGTTCAAATGCTAAAACCTGTCGTACATGAGCCGATACATCAGCTGCAAGCTTGCGTGCCACATCCTCTACTGCGGCCCGCTCCTCATCGCTTTGCTCAAGACTCAAAAACTGACCAACACGCTTGGCCAGCACCATCTTTTCCAATTTTGCGGCGTCTACAAGAGACGTCATGACGGCTTCCATTTACAATACTCCAGCAAAGCCTGTTCGCCCACGCTTGCCCGATCATTACCTACAGCATGAAATTTAGAATGAAGTAAATAGATGCTTAAAATTTGCTTAAATACCGCAGCATATTCTCGTGGGTATTTGGCTAGTAAAAGGCCGTGTTTGAAATCAGAACTTATTAAAAAACCGAGTAACGGCCCGCTGGTACCAGACACCTTTCGTAGCCCCGCAGTGGAACCCGACGTGCCCACCGCCAGCGAGCAAAACAGCACCAACAACTTTATCTACTGGCCAACATGCATCTCTATAATCTTCCCAGGGAATCCAAGGGTCATCCTTGCCGTGAATAGCGAGCAGTGGTGTTGTGATTTTATCTAAAAAGGGAAAGCAAGAAACATTTTTATAATAGTCTTCGGCTCCGCTAAAACCAAATGCTGGGGCAATCACATGCTCATCAAAGGCCCAAACAGTTGTTAATATCTTTGGCTCCACCCCAAACCTATTTGCCGCAACTGCCCCCAAGTCTCGCATCATATTTTTAACGAGATAGTTTACATAAACGCTGTTTCTTGGTCGTTGTAGTTTTTTCAGCGTATTTGATAAATTAAGGGGAGCTGAAACAGTCGCAGCAGCTGCAAGCCTCTCCGTAACTCGGCCTTCGCCTAAGGTTCGCAGAAGCAATTGGCCTCCGAGAGAGAAGCCCAAAGCATATATTTTTTGATCTAACGCATCCTCAGCCACAGCTTCAAGAGCAGCCCTCAAATCATCCGTCAAACCTGCACTATAGGGCGGCAAAGACGTTTCACGGGAAGGCCCTACCTCTCGAAAATTCATTCGGTAAACAGACCAACCATCTCGCAAGAAACTATTGGCTGCACAAACTTTATAGTAGCTATCTTCATCGCCCCCTAATCCATGCACAAGTAAAACAGCCTTACCATTTTCTGTGCCCGCTTCAGGATATGTCACTGATATGTTAATCGCTTGTTTATCGCCCTCAATTGACGCTAATAAGCGTTTATGAATCATGGGAGCGACAGGCCGTTTAGCAAATGAGTTTCGCAAAGTCTGCAAATCGGCTCCAAGCCACGGAAACTTTGAACGAAACGGCGGCGCGATCCCCGTATTTTTCTTTAAAAATACCTGTAGACCCGCGCCGAAGATATCCATAGTTCCCCCCCTTTCAATAAGCCATTAAAAGAAGGTACTCAAATCTGTCAAACCGGAAAACCTAAAAGTGTAGACCCCGTCAAACACAAGCCACTTCCATTTTTTGAAGCAGCCTCAGTTTCCATATCCAACACTTCAATATGGGCCATAACACTTCCTTGCGCAGCCTCAATAAGTCTCGGCGGCAAATCTTCGTATATTTGGCCTACAATCGCGGATGGTTCAGTTATACCCGTTTTCAAACAGGCTCGAACTTGCTCATGTCGCATTTTCCGGTGTTGTCGGACTTCGTCGATCCGAGTGTTGGGCGCTTCAACGATTTCCCCATGACTTGGCAGCATAATATTAGCGTTACACTGCTCAAGCACATTTAGGCTGTCCATATAGTCCAAAAGACTACCGAGCGGCGGCACAATCACTGTAGTTGACCAGCCCATCACATGATCACCCGAAAATAGGATGCCCTGCTGTGGCAGCAAGTAACACATATGATTAGGAAAATGCCCCGGCGTATGGAGAGCTTGAAGACACCAATCACCACTCCCCAAGGTTCTTCGGTCCGGCAGAATAACGTCTGGTACAAAACTGCAATCTACATCTTCGGATGTGAGTGCAAAAATATCAGGTGAAAGCGCACCAAAGCCATAAGTTTTTGAGCCAGTTTCCTGCTTTAACAATGTTGCAGCAGGACTATGGTCCAAATGGGTATGCGTAACACAAATCCCCTCCACTTGCCGACCGTCTACAGCAGCAAGTACGGCATCCACATGGCGAATTTCAGCTGGCCCTGGATCAATAACCCAAACCTTTTCTGCACCAACCACATAAGTATTGGTACCAGTACCTGTATAATCTTTCGGATTCGGCGCAAGAATACGCTGCACACCCTCACAAACACTATCAATTACACAGGTTTGATTTTCACCACCCGACTTCAGCAGTTTGTCCTGCTGAGCCTTAGAAACCCTTTGCCCATTAAGTAAGTTACCCGTCACAAACAGCCTTTATCATCACATGACATTCAATTCATACTGGCTTCTTATACAATTAGAAGCCCTTTGATAGATAGTCACCGATATTCACACGTTGGTGAAGAGTGAAAAAGCATCACCGGCATATCTAGAGTAGAAAAACATCGAGAGCAATTCAGCATACAAACCGTGAAAATGGCAACAGATAAAGCCCATAAAAATCAGACCGCGGATTTATGTCGACAATTTTGATTAATAGACTAGCAACTGGTTTAAACCTGCATATACTCAGCGAAATTTTTGGCAGACTGTGTTAGGGAGAGGGAACAGTGGCGAGTAAACAAATTACCGGTGGACAGGCTTTAATTGAAGCCTTAATAGCAAATGGTGCCCATACAGTGTTTGGCGTACCAGGTGAAAGCTATTTAGCGGCGCTAGATGCGTTCCACGATGTACCGGACCAATTAAAATTCATCACCTGCCGCCATGAAGCAAGTGCCGCGAACATGGCAGAAGCCCACGGTAAACTAACAGGCGCTCCCGGCATCTGTTTTGTAACCCGCGGTCCCGGTGCAACACATGCTTCCATTGGTCTGCATACTGCCTTTCAAGATAGTACACCGATGATCATGTTCATTGGCCAAGTCGCTGCTGACCAGATGGATCGCGAAGCGTTTCAGGAAATTGATTATCGCCGTTTCTTGAGCGAAGTCACAAAATGGACCGCAGAAATTCAAGATGCCTCCCGCATTGCAGAATATGTTGGCCGCGCCTTCCGTGTCGCAACATCTGGCCGGCCAGGGCCGGTAGCGCTTGCCCTACCCGAAGATATGCTCCGTCAGCTTGTCACGCTGCAAAAGTGCATCCCTTACACTGCAGCTAAGGCTCACCCTGCTACAGCAGATATTGAGCACCTAAAAACATTGCTTGACGGCGCCAAAAAACCACTTCTCATGCTCGGTGGTAGTGGCTGGTCACCAGAGGCTGTTTCACAAGTCCAGTGCTTTGCTGAAAACAATAATTTACCAGTAACCGTCTCTTTCCGTTGTCAGGATCGCTTTAATAACAACCATCCAAACTATATCGGTGATATGGGCATTGGTGCAAACCCAGCCTTGGTACAACGCATGCAAGACGCTGACGTGCTGATAGTCCTTGGCTCCAGACTTGGGGAAATGACCACTAATGGCTACGAGCGCCTTAAAACGCCTGTACCCGACCAGACACTAATCCATATTCATCAAGGCGCTGAAGAGCTTGGTCATGTGTACCAGCCTGATCTTGCTATTAACGCTACACCAACAACGATCGCGCCAGCCCTGGCTAACCTTAGGGTTACTGACAGTAGCCGGTGGATAGAAGGCACAAAAGCTGCACGCAGCGCATTTGAAGCCTGGACTATACCAACGGACAATCCGGGCGCTGTGCAGGTTGCCGCTCTTTACGAACATATGCGAGATGCCCTATCCGCTGACACCATTATCTGCAACGGTGCAGGCAATTATGCGGCGTGGCTTCATCGTTTCTATCGGTACGAAACCTTCCCGTCACAGCTTGCCCCAACTTCCGGTGCTATGGGATACGGTGTTCCGGCTGCAATCGCTGCTAAAATTACAAATCCAGACCGCCCGGTTGTTGCCTTCGCTGGCGACGGGTGTTTCATGATGAATGCGACAGATTTGGCAACAGCGGTTCACTATAAAGCCAACGTCATATTCCTTGTCTTCAATAACAGTATGTATGGCACTATTCGTATGCATCAGGAACGAGATTATCCTGTGCGTGTTTCAGGGACTGAACTTACCAACCCAGACTTTGTAGCCTTCGCTAAAAGCTTTGGTTTGCACGCAAGCCTTGTGTCCAAAACTGAGGAATTTGCCCCTGCCCTGAAAGCCGCTCAGAATGCAGGGCGACCCGCTCTCATTGAAATTACAGTTGACCAGGATGCAATTGCACCAACCGCAACTATTTCAGGAATACGTTGTAAAT
>CAXBKT010000077.1:0-16555 GCA_963976155.1 uncultured Kordiimonadaceae bacterium
CTCGAAAAGAGACGGTTTTTTTACCGACCCAACAACAGGAAGTAAATTCAACGATGACAATGTCTTTGTTGGGCGACTGAAGCTCGGCCTCAAGGCAAGTGATACATTAGAATTAATATTTTCTGCTGACTTAATGGAAATCGATGTGGCAGTTGCAGCTGGCAGGCAGGAAGATGACTTGTTTAACCTAGATGTTGTGTTGGGGCCGTCACTGGTCTTACCCGCACCTACAACAGATTTTAATGGCATCGTTGGTGTGTCCATTGCTCCTGAGAATGGGCAAAGCAACACACACTATGGTTTCTCCTTAACCGCAGATTGGCAAGTAAGCGAGACACTGTCCTTTAAATCAATATCCGCCCACAGACATATGAACCCTGTGCAATGGTTAGATGCAGACGGCACCAACATATTAGTGGCTGATGTTTTAGCCACTTGGGTCCATAAGCAGTTTAGCGAAGAACTGCAGGTTCACCTTCAGCAAGATACTTGGGACTTGGTAATGGGGGGCTTCTTAATGACTGAAGAAAGCATTGGTGTACAAGAAACATTTTTGAGTGATTACTTGCTTGCTGGGGGTGCTTCACTTGGTTTTTCCCGCCCTGGCAACGATAAACAGAATGTGGAAAATATTGCGTTCTTTGGCCACGCTAATGTTCAACTAAGTGATAAGTTAGGGGCATCTTTCGGTGCTCGTTGGTCAAAAGACACAAAAAGATTTTCCCGCGTCAGTGAAACGGCCTTTGGCGGCGTGGTCACAGAAACCTTCACATTCAATGAAAAAGATAGCTGGACCGCGTTCACACCTAGTTTTTCTCTGCAATACGACATATCAGAAAATAGCATGCTATTCGCACGTGTGGCGCGCGGTTTCCGGTCAGGCGGATTTAACGGACGCCTTTTCTCGAATGCTGATTCCCAGAATTTTGACCCAGAATTTGTATGGTCTTACGAAGCAGGTTTTAAGGGGTCTAGCAGTGACAGGCGTATTCGGTACGGAATAAATACTTTCTATAATGACTACACAAATTTCCAAGCCCGCATCGCTATAGCTGTAGATTCTACGGACCCCGCAGCAGGGTTTAATTTCCCAACAGTGAATGCCGCAAAACTTGAAATATATGGCGCCGAATTTGACATATCAGCTGAATTTAAGGCCTTAACCATGTGGGCCAACATCGGACTTTTAAATTCATCCTACAAAGAATTTTCCGATGATACGGGCGACAAAACCGACCAAGACCCTATTCGCTCACCTGACGTAACCCTAAGCGCCGGATTTTCATATACATGGCCTCTCAGCAACAACGGCAAAATACAGCTCTCAGCAGAGACAAAGTATATATCCTCATATTATACCAGTGTAGATAACTCGGAAAATCTTTTTGAAGATGGTTATGCCCTCCTAAACACTATGATCAAGTGGTCGGCAGCTTCAAACGGGTTATATATCAAAAGCGGCGTACGGAACCTCTTTGATGCCACCTATCATATTGATGCTTTCGAGTTTCGTACTCTAGGAAACGTGCAGACTGCTTTTTATGGTGATCCACGCACATGGTACGCTTCAATTGGTTTTACTTTTTAAAGGTGCGCTCAAGCATTTAACTTCGCTAATCAATTGCTAGGAGCCCTTCACATAATATACGGACTTTTATTTACACTATACGAACTGAAAAAGAGTAGCGAATTGCGCCTATTTTTTATCTTATTCACCTGCATTGCAGGCGGGTTTATACACCCTGTAACCGCAGATGATCTCAGTGGAATAAAAGTAGTGGGCTTCCCAAAAGAGGGCCGCCTAGAATCCAACGGCACAGGGCCCTATGCAAATTTAGTTCGAGAAGTCCTGAAAGAAGCAGGATACAGCAACCAGCTGATTACTGTACCAGTCCTACGGGCAATGCGCTTTTTTGAAACAGAAGGTGAAGTTTGCCTTGTTCCTACTTCAAAGCTTGCGGTCATTTCCCAATTCCCAACCATAGGTCCCGACAGGCTAGTCGAAAGCCGCCCTATTGACCATATAACCGGCCACCTTGTCACGAGGGCCGGCACCAGTCCAATCACCGACCCAGCAGACCTACAAGGAAAAATAATGGCGGCGTGGGTAGGTGTTAATGTAAAAGTATTCTTCCCAAACACAGATTTTACACTTCTAAAGACAGAATCAGAAGCAAGCGCAATTCGCATGTTACAAAGTGGCCGCGTCGATGTTATCTGGAGTTGGATACCAGATGTTTTCATCCTTTATGATGCTATGGATCTCGGTGAGCCTGTCCTAGCCGAGGACAAGCCAATCTTTGGGTCATCCGCTCATTTTACGTGCCACAACACCCCGCAAACCAAGGCCTTCATTGAGAGGATTGATGTTGTCATTGATCGCATGCGCATTGATGGTCGCTTAAAGACAATACTAGGAAAACACGCCCGCATTGTAGGCATAGATGTACCCATGCCTCTTAAATATCAAAATTAGAATTTAGTCTTAAACCCTAAGAAGAAACGGCGCCCAACAACATCATAATATTCGGGGAATGTATTGCTTATGTTATAAGCTAAAAATGGCGGGGCAACATTAAAGACATTATCCACACCAAACTGTACATTAAGCCGAGACCCAACTTGATAGTTTGCGGAAAAATTATGGTAAAAGAAGCTGGGCGCCTGGTTGCCATCCAGGCTTTCGCTCAATCCCAAATTTACTCTGCCTGCGCCCCGATAACTCGATACCCAATTGAAATTCCAAGGGCCATTTTCATAGGTTAAATTCATCAACAAACGATTGTACGGCTGAGAAATATTCCCCCTGAACTCCTGTGCCCCACTGAAAACTGCAGAAAGTTCAGACTTGAGATTATAGGAATACAAAAGCCTAAAGCGAAAACTGCCCCACCCGGCTGGTAACCCTAAATTTTCTAAACTTTGTGAATATACAAGCTCTGCATCAAAGCCCTTCACATTGTATGTGCCATCGTTCCAATTTGAAACATTCACATTTTTGATTTCTCGGCTTTCGGGGTCCCGAATAAAGAAAGGGCGTCCATTCGCTGGATTAATACCGCAGTAAATATGCTCTAAGTTGGTACTATTATAACACTGACTGAGCACCTCATTAAAAATCTGCCCTTGGATTACACCTTCAACCCTGATCGAAAACCAGTCGAACGACAGATGAAAATCACCATGTTTTTCCGCGAGTTCTGGCTTAAATGTTACACCGACGTTCCCTGTATAAGCTTGCTCTGCAGCCAAAGTGTGGTTGCCAGAATATTGCCCTTCAACTAATACAGACCCCTGATTAAATCCTTCGGAAATCCCTCCCAATGGCCCTGAGGCTCTACAATTTACCACCAGTGCTGAATTGGGGTCTTCATTCTCCACGTTATTACAAGGGTCTATGTAGAATACTTCTGAAAAATTAGGTGCAAAAAATAACTCCGCGACATTTGGTGCCCTGTTTGCTTCTTGATAAGAGGCACGGAAACTAAGACTACTGATAGGCTGGTACTCTGCTCCAATTTGCCAACTAACAGCTCCTTTAGAAGTGCTGAAATGACTAAAGCGAATACCCGCATCAAGGGTTAAGCGGTCACCAATAATACTATCTTCTAGCAACGGTACTGTTGTTGCCAGATAGCCTTCCATCACATCAAAATCGCCACTACTCGGCTGTGAGGCGGCCAAACTACCAATCCGGCCCTGCTGAACTAACCTATCAGGATTAGCTGCGCTCTCTTCTTTGCGGTAATGTGCCCCCGCAATCATTGAGATGGGGCCTGCAGGTAGTGTTGCAACATCACCTCGCAGTTCAAGAGCAATAATATGCTGATTGTTCGATGTTTCGTTTCGGTAGTTTACCCGCAAATAACTTGCTTGTTCAGCTGTTATGGTGTTGGAACCAAAAAAATTAACGAGGCTGCAACCGCGTGAAGACTCTAAGGCGCAGAGTTCAGGTGAAACACTGGCTTCGACACGTCTACTATCAATAGCATTGGTACCTGCTGTAATATTGATGCTGTTACCATATTGATAGTGCAGACTGTAATCGACTTTTTCCCAAAGCTGCCCTTCAAACCCAACAGCTGCCCTAAACAGAGCCCTTGTAATCTTATTCGTGCGGTTCCCGAGTTCAACCACCCGGCGTGTTACATATAATCCCAAAATTTCATCACCGACCTCAGCAATCACTTCATCGCTCAGCTCGTCAGGAATGAAAGGATTATCCACCGGCACCAAAATACCTTGCCCTCCAAGGCCAAAAAGAGGCGTCGGCGCGAGTTCACGGTACACAGATGACCTACCAAAGGTATGTTCAAAAAATAGCTGATGATCATCACCAAGATTGACCGTCATACTGCCACTGAAAACTGCCGTTTCAATGGGGACAGCAAGGTCAGAATCTGCCGCGTAATTATATAGTTGATCTGGCGTTCCAGTAAACTCACCAAGAGGTTGTCCATCCTCACCGAGCGCTATACGGAAAAACCCATCAAACGTTCGAAAACCACCATCAGGTGAAGCATAGCCCCAAATTGACCCCGAGGCACTTGTCGAGGAGCGCCCAAAGCCACGTGTCAAAACCGCACCATCAAGTGCCCCAGAAGGCTGGCCGCCAACAGCATGCCCTGCGGGGTCTGATGTGATAAACCTATCACGGGCTTTTAAACCATTATATTTCTGGAAATTGACAAAGGCGTTATACCGAAGGGTGCCATCCCCCATGCTCATGCCAAAACCGGCTCCTAGATTGATACGCTGATTATCACCCTTCTGCGATAAATTCCCTAGCGCTGATAATTCTACTCCCTCAAAGTCATCCCTGAGTGTCACATTAACCAAACCGCCAAGTGCATCAGCGCCGTAAAGCACCGATGCGCCAGTCGTTAGCACCTCAATACGCTTCACCATACCGGGCGGCAGCATATTGAGATCAACTGCCAGCAGATTGGTTGAGCCACCATTTGAAGGGACATGACGGCGACCATTCACAACAACCAGCGTGCGTGACACGCCAAGGTTGCGTAAATCAAGCATATTTGTGCCTGCCCCAAATTCGGTGAAGGTCGTATTTTCTTCTGATACACTCGCGTTAATAAAGGGGGCTTCATAAAGTGCTTTGGCAACATTTATGACCCCACGTCGTTCAAGATCCAAACCTTCAACCACTACCGTTGGGGATATTTTCTTAAACCCTAACGCTGTCGTCCTCGGCGCCGAAATATGTACTTCATGGATATGCTGGTTCCCTAATTTGGGGATAAATTCTTCCGGCACTTCTTTTGCCGTATGAGTAACCATTTTTTGACTAGGCTTAGGCCGAAAAATAATAACTGTACTGGCATCCGTAAAAGCATATTCATAACCCGTGCCTTTAAGGGTTTTTTCCAGCGCTTCGCCAATAGCAAGGCGTCCCGAAATTCGTCCTACCTTCAAGAACCCAATTCCAGGCTCAGTATAAAAATATTGGATACCCGTAACACGACTATAATAACGTAACACTTCTCTCAGAGACTTAGGGTTACTTCGAAAAAAATACTGTTTATTAGCGACTGCGGCAAAATTCTTGTTGGATATATTGAGTAATTTATCATTTGCCCACACGCCAAAACTGCATGCAGATGGCAGCAAAACACCACCCATCAAGCATCCAGTTACAAGGTGCGCTAGATTGTACAATCTAAAACCTGTCACTCGGCTATCTAACCAAACCTTCCCCAAAGCCCCAATGTTTCACCTAAATGGTGTGGAGGGTTGTTAGAAACTGCATACGTTACGTATTGCCGTCCCCCGCCCTATCCTGTTTTTGTAGTTTACTCCTTTTATGTAAGGAAACTCTATATTTACTTTCTACTGCTTTTACAGGGTACAAAGCCTCAATCGCATGAAGAAAACTCTCAATATTATCCTGTCTAAACGACCCAAAAATCTGGATCTCCGATAGTTCACCATCAACGAGCACAATTGGTTTTTCTGACTGCCTATTGATACGCTCCAAAGCCAATGACAATGACTCCCCAGAAAAATTGATAACCCCTGTACGCCAAGTCACAGCCTCCAGGTAATCCGAAAGCAACAGCTTTGTTACTTTAAATGGGTCACTCGCAACCCCGTGCATAACTTCAATTTTATTCCCTGCTGAATATTTCTTTGTTTCCCCGCCATAGCCAATAGATACTGTACCCTCTGTCACAATAACAGTCACAGCATCCTTGCCCTTTTCTATGTCAAAAGCAGTACCAAGGGCTTGAACTTCAACACCTGAAATCTCAACAATAAAAGGCCGGTTTCTGTCAGAGGAAACGTCATAATATACCTCGCCCTCCAACATATTGATGCGGCGCTCACTATCGCTATAAGCAACCTCAATGCGCGACAGGCCATTAAGGTGCATACCAGACCCATCCGCAAGCTTCACAATTTCTGCGTCTCCCCGCGCAGTCGCATATGAAGAAAACGTCACATCAGGACCATTATCAAATACTGTTACGAAAACTAACGCAACCATAGCCATTGCAGCGACTGCCCCAGCAGGATACCGCCAGCCTTCAGAGAATGAGGAAACAAGACCTTGCCACCAGCCAGTAGCTCTCCTTTCTTCTTCAAAGAAAATCGAGCGGTCCGGCTGCACGGAGCCTACTTCGTCCCATATCTCAGATAATAGCTCCAAATCATCGAGTTTTGACGGGTCATTCTCCGCCCACTCTAACAATTGCTCCGTGTTTTCTTTCGACACATCACCCGCACTCATTTCCACAAAGAGAGAAACGGCGTCTTGATCCATTGCTTTTTTCTTACTGAATAAGCCAAACATTAGCTTTTTTCCTTTAGACGGAGCGCTAAATGCTGCATCGCGTCTTCCATATTTTTATATACGAGTCTTTCTGAAATACCCATCTTTGCTGCCACATGTTTTACCGTTAGTCCTTCGTATCTGCGGTAGTAAAACACTTGCCGTGTCCTCAGTGGCAGTTCTTTCAGTGCATTTTCCAGCCTCTGTTTAGCCTGAGCATGGATTAAGTTATCTTCGGGGCTAGGCGCAGATGATAAAACTGCGTCTGCATCAACCTCAACATTATCATCAACAACCCGAAGTCCCTTACGGCGCAAAAAATCAAGGGAGATATTTCTTGCCGTACGGAACAAATATGCTTTGGGAAAATCAATTTCCTCTTTATTTTTTGCAGCTGCCATACGCACATATGTCTCTTGTGCAATTTCATCAGCTGTTTGTTCGCATTTGACCGTATTTCGAATAAACATCCTCAGCGCATGATTATATTTCGAAAAAAGGTCCAAAAGCATATCATCATCAGATGGCACCACAGCATCTACTCTCTTACTAACTGCTACTAATATACTATGTTGTATAGTCATTTAGTTTCCGTCTTGCTCGAGTGTTTACGCACTAGGCACACACCTACCACTCCTTAAGACGAACCTGTTTCAAAAACCTGCACAAAAAATTGAATTATACCGATTTTTTCGGCCCCTCATCTTAAATTAGAGCAGCTCAAAACAAAAAACTCATACTAGCAAACTTAACTTAATAGAAATTACCCTACAAACCTAGCCCGCTCTAATCGGCGACAATAAAACTGGAGATACGCTGCAATTCAGTGCGCGTCGCCACCCCATTCCTATAGCGCGGCAACCAATAAGCGTCCTCAATAATTTCCCTTACCCTTAATGGGTCCATTCCTCCGGCGCTGGTAACAACCACCTCAACTGCTCTACATTGATGATTGATAGTATATTCAACTTTGACAGTAGCCACATTATCAGCGCGCCTATTTGTAATTTTATCTGAGGGGTCAAAAAGCATACGGCTGCCCCAATCTCGTTTTTCGGCATACAACTGGCAGAAGTTGGTGGCTCTCTCAGGGGCCCCCATCATATGGTTGGCTTTAATCAAACGTCTCAATATTGTCCGCAGATCACGCGCATTCCGATTAACCCCTTCATAATAACCATAGGCCTGCGTGTAATGTTCATCCGCAGCCCTCCAGTTTTCAAGAGCTAAGTTGGTATCTGCTGATACATGATAAATCCAACCAAGATCTAAGGCAGACAGTGACCGCGCATCCGTGACAAGTGCCTCGTCCAAATATGTTCGGGCCGCCGTTAACTCACCAACCCGCAAATGAAGAGAAGCAATGCCCGTCTTTGCAATAGCTGCTTGCGCCACATAGCCTTGACCATACTGATTGCTTAGTTCTATCGTCCGCTGAAACAAATTAAAGGCTTCAACGCGGTATTTGCGCGCCAAAGCCTCTCTAGCAGCACGCATCATTGGCTCGATTAACTGTTCACCATCACGACCAAAGGCGCGTTCATATGCCACAAGCGCTTCCCTGTAAGCGATCAAGGTAGCCGCATCTTTGTAACTTGCGGCAGCATCTGCATATAGCAACAGTAGGGGCGCAAGCTGCTTAGGCTCATCTGAAAAACGCCTAATAGCCTCCTTCCGGATTTTTCGCGCAAGACTGAAAGCTGTACTTTTATCTCCAAGTGCCAGCGCATCCTGACAGGCCTCAACAACTGCAATAAGCGGATCTGGCTCGGTCATTTCAGTATCTTGCGCCTGCAAATTAAAGGCAAACCCAACAAGAAAAGCGAATGATAAGAGTAATTTCACAATATCCCCAACAATAATGAAATATTATATCATAATAATATTAAGGTTTACCGCTCCAGCAAGTAAAGCCATATTATAGAAATTTATTGATAGCTTACACACTCAGAAGTCTTATTCCTACTTGGTAATATCATGCAATTACGTCATGATCTCAAGGTGCTATCCGGCACCAATAAATAGGGGGGGGACACACCATGGGAAGAAAGTTACATCCAACGAAGGCAAGCATACTGTTATTGCTTGGCGCCAGCTTTTCTGCGCACGCAGATACAATACGCGAATACCAGTGGCTAACTGGCACCGACATCTCGGGCGGCCTGACGGTCACTGAACAAGACAGCGGAGCCACCACAACCAAATTTCATTTTAACGACCGTGGTCGCGGGCCAGACCAGAGCACCCGCTTTACTGTAGACAAAAACGGCGTCGTCACCAGTTTCACAGCCACAGGAACAAATTATTATAAGGGTGACATTAGCGAAACATTCCAGACCCGAAACAATAAAGCTGAATGGCAAATTGATGGAGAGGAGAAAACATTAGCCCTCACAAAGCCCACGCTTTATTTACCCCTAAACGCAACACCGGAATACCGGGCAGTAACCGCTCGGGCGCTGCTCAACCAACCAAACCACCGAATGAATATGGCAGCGGGCGGCGAAGCTTGGCTTACCGTCTTACAAACCATTCAGCTCACAAGAGACAACACGAAACTAACTGTCACCCTTCATGAAATTGAAGGGCCAGAGGTTGGACCCCAGTATGTATGGCTTGATGAAAACAGAGACCTGTTCAGTATCAGCTATGGTTGGTTTAGCATCATCAGAGATGGCTGGGCACACACTGCACCTACCCTCAAAGATGGTCAGTTTGCGGCAACTGAGGACTTTGTCGTTCGTAAATCAGCTGAGTTCTCCACCAAGGTAGACACTGACATCATTGTTGCTGGTGCCAAAGTTCTTAATGCTGAAACCGGCGACTTATCTACTCCCATGACCGTGCGTATATCAGGTGGGAAAATATCGAAAATATCCACCACAGACACAACCGAGGGAAGCCACATCATTGATGGTACCGGTAAAACCCTCATGCCTGCCCTCTGGGATATGCATGCTCATATTCAACCTGCCAACTTTTTTAACTATATCGCAGGTGGCTTCCTCAATATCAGGGACATGGCGAACGACCCAGCCTTCATCAAGAAAGCACAACAAGGTATCGCGGCAGGTAAAATTGCAGCACCTGATATCCACCCCATTGGTTTCATTGATAAAACTGGCCCATATGCAGCCCCCACAGGTAATCTTGCCAATAGCCTCGAGGATGCACTTGGTTTCATCGATATGTATCACGGCATGGGCTATAAAGGCATCAAGCTCTATAGTTCTATTGAGCCTGAATGGATTCCAGCCATGGCCGAACGTGCCCATAGGTACGGCATGAAAGTAATGGGACATATCCCATCTTACATGACCGCTGGGGAAGCTGTGCAGGCGGGTTACGATGAAATTACCCACGTCAACATGGCTTTACTGCATCTAATTGGTGATAAATCAATCGATACGCGTACGCCTCAGCGCTTCATTGTACCCGGCATGCGTTCTGGGGCCCTCGATTTATCCGGTGAACGCACGAGAGATTTTGTCACACTTCTAAAAGAGAAAAACATCGCCCACGACCCAACGCTCGGCATTTTTCATGATATATTTTTAAATGAGCCCGGCAAACCGGAGCTAATGGCGCGTCCTTATTTTGCGCAACTACCGCCAGCCCTTCGTCAGAGCATTACTGCGTCAAAAGGGTATAACGACGGCAACGAGGCAACCTTTGCCAAATCAGCAAAAATAGCAGACGCTCTTGTAAAAAAAATGCATGATGCAGGCATTACCATTCTACCTGGCACCGATGCCGCCTTCCCCGGTTTTGCACTTATCAGCGAGCTTGAGATGTATGTAAACGCGGGCATTTCGACCAAAGACGTCATCAAACTGGCCACCATTGGGTCTGCGCGGCACATTGGCCTCGGCGATACACTTGGCACTGTCGAAGTTGGTAAAAATGCCCACCTGATTTTGGTCGATGGAGACCCAACCAAAAATATCACAAACCTCAGAAACCTGAGCCTAGTCATCAAAGGTCAAACATACTTCAAGCCGAAAGAAATGCTAAAAACACAAGGTTACAAACCTTATGCCGAGACAATTTCCATGAAATAAAAAACTCTGGGTGATAACCGCCACTGGTTATCACCCGCCTTACTGAACTGCCGTAAATCAGTTATCTGAGATCAAATCACTCAGCAAACCATAAGCCCCGATAAAGCCCGAAGGCACCAGCTTGTGAAAGGTCCATTGCTTGATCCGCCTGGAACCCACAAGCCCTGCTTCGGCAAGAGTTCGCATATATGCTGTCGCGGTTGGCTGACTAACGCCGAGCTTATCAGCAATAGCCCCAAGGCACACGCCGTCAACCGTCAAGTCACCATCTCGTTGCGCCGGGAAGTGGGCTTCCGGCTCCTTTAGCCAAAGAATGATCTGCAACCTTTTCTCGTTAGAAAGGGCCTTGTTTATCTTGGCAACAATACTTATGTCATTTTTCATATAGTAATATTGCTATATTTATATTAAGTAGTCAAGCGCACTGATATGATATGACCTTTATTGAGAGAAGAAAACGCAATGCCCCGCACAATCAACCTATTCAGTAGCCTGTTTTTATTTCTAGCATTGGGAACATCAACAATGACATCAGCAAACGAAACACCCGCCCTCACCCCAAAAGAGATTGTTACTGGTTTTGTAGCTGACATCCGATCAGGAAAACACCTTGATAGGGTCAATGACTATATGGCGCCGAAGGTTATCGCCCATCAAGTTCATGCTGAAGGTGGCCATGCAGTTGAGCGCGCGCCTGCTGACTATGTTGCACACATCGAAGAATTCATCGAAGCCTTCGCCCCTTTCACAGTAACCATCGAAGAAATTTTAGCTGACAACGACCGTGTCTTTGTACGCTGGCGGCAGGACGGTTTTCATAATGTTTCATTAGAAGGCGAAAAACCAACTGGCAAAAAACTGACGGAAATTACCAGCACCGTTTACCGGATAGAAGACGGAAAAATCGTGGAATACTGGCTACAAACCGACCGTGCTGGCATGAGTAGTCAAGTGAAAGTTGATTGAGCTAAGACTTGCTTTTATCCCAATAGTAAACATATTGGTTGTTACACTATTGGGAGACTTTCATGGAATATCGTATAGAAGAAACAGCTGACGAAACAGCGGTGGTCCACTTCAGTGGTGCCATCACTTTTTCGGAAAATGTCAGATTTCGCCAAGCATTAAGCGATCTCGCTGATATAGACGACCTAAAGCATTGCACCCTTAACCTATCCGGCGTTGAAATGATCGATTCCTCCGGGCTTGGCATGTTCCAAATTGCCAAAGAAAAAGCAGACACTTCTAACTGGAGCCTAAAGGTTGAAGGGGCCTCCGGCCATATAGCCAGTTTACTAAAGCTCACAAAACTAGACGATATTCTAGAGCGTTAACCCTGGCCTATATGGGCGCACAACGTTGGGCAAACCTTTGATATAATGTGTCAGTCATAAAGTCAGGTTCCTCTATAGGGAACACGTGAATGCCTGCGTTAGGCATGACACGTTTACGCGCTCCCTTTACTGCTTCTTAAGTCTGGCTAAGCACGAACGAAAGACCCTTCAAATGATTGAAAGTGAACGACTTTATATCCGCCCAGCAAATGACGGCGACCACGCATTTTTATATCATATGCACAGCGACCCTGTTGTTATGCGCTTCATTCTTGGCCGTACGCGCACAGAAGCTGAAAGCCGGGATTATCTTGCCGAGCTGATGCGTCTATATGAAACCCACAAGATGGGGCAATTCATTGTATTTGAGAAAAAGACACGGCAACCGCTTGGCCGATGTGGATATAGTTTTTTCATGGGGCAGGAGGAAGACGGCCTAACCAGCTTTTACTGGGGCCCGGACGCCTTAAGCGACAATCCAGATCGCGAAGTAGTTGTTGAACTAGGATACACTTTTGCACGCGAAAGCTGGGGCAAAGGGTACGCAAGCGAAGCCGCAAAAGCCATGTTCCCCTATGGCCGTGATGTTTTAAAAAAACCCACCATTACATCACTTATCAACCAAAATAACGCCGCCTCCCTCAAGGTGGCTGAACGTAACGGTCTTACGCGCGGAAAAGCATGTCGCATCCTCGGAGAACTATCTTGGGTTTACTCAGCACCGAGCGGCGCATAAACCTATAAAACCCCCACTTTTCTGCGAAAAATCTTGACTTGACTATTTAGTCAGGATTGAATGATTTGCCATAGGGCAGCGCTAATTCTTATCGTTAAGGATTTGCGCTGCTTTTGTGTGTAAAATGCATTCTGCAAAGCCGGGGCCGATGGCCCGAAAGGAATATTCTCGTGGCTGTTAAAGCGTATAAAGCTTCAGTTTTTCACATGACCGACGACCCTGCTGTTGTTGGTATTGAGGGCGCACACGAATATTTCGCCGATGGCATGTTGGTTGTCGAAAATGGACATATCGTTAAAGCAGGTAACCGTGTGGATATCGAACCCACGCTTCCGGCAGGAACCGAAGTGGTGGACCACAGCGGCAACCTAATCGTGCCGGGCTTTATTGATACACACATCCATTTTCCGCAACTTGACATGATCGCCTCGTTCGGCGAACAGTTGCTGGACTGGTTAAATAAATACACCTTCCCCGAGGAAGCAAAATTTGCTGACCCGGCACACGCCGAAGAATGTGCAGAATTCTTTCTCTCTGAGTTACTGAGAAACGGTACGACCACTGCCCTAGTATACGGGACTGTGCACAAGGAATCCGTGGCAGCTCTGTTTGAGAGTGCACACAAACGCAACATGCGTATTGTCGCTGGCAAAGCCTTGATGGACCGCAATGTACCAGAAAGTGTTCGTGACACTGCTGAAAGCGGTGACAAGGATAGTCGCGACTTGATCGCAGACTGGCACGGTAAGGGCCGGCTCGGTTACGCCGTAACGCCTCGCTTTGCACCTGCGTGTTCCGACGAACAAATGACACGTGCCGGTAAAATACTTCAAGATCATCCTGATGTATTAATGCACACGCACCTATCCGAAAATGTTTCAGAAATTGACTGGGTGCAAGGCCTCTATCCAAACAGTAAGGGCTACCTCGATGTATACGAGCAATTCGGATTATTAACCGATCGTTCGGTATTCGCGCACTGTGTACATCTTGAGGGTGAAGAGTTCCAACGTATGGCAGAAGCAGATGCCGCCATCAGTTTCTGCGCTACATCCAACCTATTCCTTGGCAGTGGTCTGTTTCATTTAAAAGAGGCGGAAAAATACGGTGTTACCGTCGGCATGGGAACCGACGTCGGCGCAGGCACTAGTTTCTCCATGCTGCAAACAATGAACGAAGCTTACAAAGTTTGCCACCTAAAGGGCGACAAGCTCAGTCCTTACAAATCTTTTTACCTTGCAACACTCGGCGGTGCTGAAGCTCTCAATATGGCCGATAAAGTTGGTAGTTTCAACGAGGGCAATGAGGCAGACTTCCTTGTGCTAGACTTCGCTGGCACGCCGCTTCTGGAACGCCGACTTAAAAATTGCAAAAACCTAAATGAAACTCTCTTTGTACTCTCAATGCTCGGTGATGACCGCACCGTCAGCCACACATATATTGCTGGTGAACTTCAACATAAAAAATAATGGAGGGGCTTCTGCCTCCACTCCGTCAAAGGTGTAATTGCAAAGATAGAACCATATTTTTTGATTAGGTAGAGCGCAGATGACTTCCAATAGATCTGTTATTGAAACAATAACAACTTTCATCGCAACAGTCGTCACCCTGGTGTCCATTATTGTGTGCTTGGTTGGACTTGTTGCCATTTCAATGGATATAACAACATCAAAATCAGTTACTAAAACCACATTCAAAACACAAACTGCTGAACGTTACTCACCAAATATGTTTTACCACTGAGCAAAATAAAAGGCGCATGAGGCGGCTATACTTCAATGGTCACTTGTTCATCACTGGACAAATGCTGCTCGACGCAATTATCCCCCGAACCCTTCCGGTCCACCACCAAAAAGTCGCTAGTTTTGTTGAGCGCTAAACAATAATGGTGCCACGTACCTTTATGGTAATTCACGCCCTGCCCCGAATGCGCCAGAAACACTTTCAGCTTTTGCACCTCAAAAGGACCAGCCTCAGCGACAACCACCAAGTACGGCTGATCACCAAGTGCTATAAACGCCTGACTACCCAGTGGATGGTACTCCATCACTTTCACTATGACTGGCTGATCAAGGGGGTGGGAGCGGAAAATACTAACACAAACCTTACCGCCTTCATCTGCAACATCAACGTCAAACAAGTCATGAAAACGCGTCGTGTTACCGTAATTTATCGAAAGCTCTTGCTTCGCTTCTGAGCATTCAATCACATCGCCGTACTTGGCAAAGGCCTCAGCCGTTAAAGGTTGCGCTTTAATCAAACGTGTCATTCGTTACCTGTCTTTGCACCGTTTTTGATCCATTCACCCAGCATGGCACGCTCAACGTCCGTCATGCCAGTTTCATTACCAAGCGGCATGATATCAGATGTAACCGTTTGCTCCATGATACGCAGCGCATGTTGCTTGATAAATAACGGCGTATCAAGGCGTACACCAATCGGTGCTTCATCAAAGGCCTTATGACTTGGTACCGCAGTATGACAAGAAACACAGTGCTTGTTCACAATAGTCTGCACTTCGGTGAAGCTCGCGTTAATCTCACCCATTTCAGCCCGTTTTTTCACTGACATGTCTGTCGCAAACATCATGATAATAATGAACAATAACGCCGCCCCAAAGGGCAGCGCCGGGCTAGACACACCCTTATGTCGCAAGTTGAAAAAATGCCTAACCATCACCCCAACAAGCGCAAGCCCAGCCAAGATAACCCAGTTGTAAGGGTTAGAGAATGTCATGGGGTAATGGTTGCTAATCATCATCAACAACACCGGGAGAGTCATGTAATTATTATGCAGCGAACGTTGCTTACCAATTTGGCCGAGACGAGGATCAGGCTCCTTGCCTGCTATCAAATCAGCGACAACCTTCTTCTGGTTTGGGATAATAATCACAAACACATTGAAAGCCATGGCCGTACCAACCATTGCGCCAATATGAATAAACGCACCACGATCAGAAAACACCTGTGTTAGCCCGTATGCTGCGACCACAAGAGCCACAAACCAAACAATGCCAAGCAGTTTGTTATTCTTGCCAATTGGGCTACGGCAAAGACCATCATAAAAGATCCACCCGCCAAAAAGGAACCCGAGGCTTAGGCCAATTGCTTGCCACTGAGTTAGGTCCGCTTTGGATTTATCGATCAGAAAAAGTTCTGCGCCGTAATAGTAAATAAGTGCGAGAAGCGCGAAACCGCTCATCCATGTGAAGTATGCTTCCCACTTAAACCAGTGCAGTTTTTCCGGCATTTCCTCCGGTGCAACAGCATACTTCTGCTTGTGATAGAAACCACCACCATGCACAGACCATAGTTCGCCTGACATACCCTTTTTCTTCTCTTTCGGCTCTTCCAAATGGTTATCAAGCCACACGAAATAGAAAGACGAACCAATCCAAGCAATACCCGTAATAAAATGCAGCCAGCGGATCGCCATATTCAGCCAAGGTGTAATATCAAGTTCCATACGATTCGCTTTCAAAAACCCAGGCCGCATATGCTTTTTCATAGTCCAGCACTAGTTCGTAAGCAGGTCGAGTTAGAAACTCCTCTAGCTCATTATCCATCACGAGGCAGTTAAAGAGCGCCGCCGCATCAGAAAGTTTGGCTTTACCGACAAAACTGTCTCCTTCAAG
>CAXBKT010000078.1:0-16217 GCA_963976155.1 uncultured Kordiimonadaceae bacterium
ATACCGTGCGCTTGGCCTTACGCCGGGTGAAACAGTTGAGCATGTTATATTACAGGCAGTGGATGATGTGGCATTTGATTTAGTCGGTATTCGCGAACTTGGTACGGGCTTACTTGGCGGCTCAAAGTCGGATGCTGGGCGCGGAGAGAAGGTAGCCAGTTTTACAGCTGCTGAGACTAAGGTGCGGCCAGAGCTGTTCGATGACTACCAACTGGTTTTTTTGACGAAAGAAGGTACACCTAGAAAAACAGTGGCCACTAAAGGTGTATTAAAAACTGCACCTGACCTAGAGACAGTAATCGAAAAAGAACAAAATCGATTGGTTCGTATTGCAGACACCTTATTACGCCTGAAAACCGCGCACGCCACAGGAGCTCTGCTTACTTTGGGTCTCGCACAGTTAACTCGTTACCGTAAGCTGAAAGCCGAACGTGGGTTAGTAGACTTTGATGATATGATTGAGCGGACGGTATCGCTTTTTTCTGACGCAGGCGTGGCACCGTGGGTGTTGTTTAAACTCGACGCTGCCGTGGAGCATATCCTTGTTGATGAAGCTCAAGATACCAACCGTGATCAGTGGCGGGTTGTCGAGGCTTTGTCGTCAGAGTTCTTTAGCGGCGAAGGGGCGCAGGAGGCGGAACGCACCTTGTTTGCCGTGGGGGATGCTAAGCAATCCATTTTCTCGTTTCAGCGTGCGGACCCTAAGGAGTTTATCGCAGCACGGGATAGGGTTTTCCATAAAGCCCATGAGGCAGGAAGGCCAACTGAAAACGTACCACTTAATTTATCCTTCCGGTCCGGTGAGGCGGTGTTGTCACTTGTTGATGCAGTATTTGATGCTGATGCCCGTGCTGTCATTGGTTTATCACCCGACGCTGAGCAGGTGAGGCATGACTTTATTCGGCGGGGGCAGGCGGGGCTCGTGGAACTGTGGCCACTTGAAGCGCCGAAAGTAAAAGACACTGAAGACACGCCGGAATGGGCTTTGCCGCTTGCACAGGAAAACGTAGACGATGCCGAGGAACGTACCGCATGGCGCATTGCACGGCGTGTGCATGCAATGATCGCGCGCGGCGAAATGCTGCCGTCTAAAGGGAGGCCCATTTCTGCGGGCGATATTTTGGTGTTGGTGCGTCGGCGTACCGGGTTTGTGGACCATTTAGTGCGGGCCTTTAAAGCAATAGGCATTCCCGTAGCAGGCCGTGACCGGATGGTATTAACTGACGAACTTGCGGTGATGGACCTATTAGTGCTTGCGCGTTTTGCCTTGTTGCCTAGCGATGATTTGAGCCTTGCAACGGTTCTTAAAGGCCCCTTTGTTGGCATGGATGAAGAGGCTCTTTTTGACCTCGCTTATGGCAGGAAAGGGACCTTGTGGCAGGCTTTGCTGCGACGTAAAAGAGAAAGCAAGTATGCGACAGCAGCAGAATTTCTGAGTGCGCTTGCTAGCGGCGTGGACCTAAAAACACCTTTCGAATTTTTCAGCCATATACTTACAGACCTTGGCGGACGACGGAAGCTTGTGGCGCGGCTCGGTGATGAGATACATGACCCTGTGGATGAGCTTCTAGAAGAAGCGCTCAGATTTGAACTAACGGCGTCAGCGTCTATGCAGGCCTTTGTCCACGGCGTTGACGAAGGCAACTTGCAGATTAAGCGCGACCTAGAGGCCGCTGGTGACAATGTACGTATAATGACAGCCCACAGCGCCAAGGGTTTGCAGGCACCGATAGTGTTTCTTTCCGATCTTGTTGGTTTACCAGATGTCGGGCGAGATGCGCGTATCTTGCCGATTGAAAGCGCTATAGAAGGTGCTCCTCAAATACCGCTTTGGACTTCGCCAGGCAAAGGCCTAGAGATGATCGAAACTCTTAAGACAGATGTTAAAGCGAAGCAGTTATCAGAATACAGGCGACTTCTCTATGTTGCGCTGACAAGAGCGGAAGATAGGCTTTATATAGCTGGGTGGCGCGGTAAAGATGAACCAAACGATGATTGTTGGTTCAGGGCCGTTGAAGAAGGTTTTAGCCGATTGCCCGCTACTGAGGTGCAGTTGGATGCGGGGCGACAGGCGCTTCGGTTTGAGGTGGCACAAACAGTGCCGATGCCAGAAGTGGCTATTAACGCACAGGTGGCGGTTAAGCCTGAGGTGCCTACGTGGTTGTTTGAGACTATGCCGGAGGAGCCAGTACCAGCAAAACCACTGGCACCTTCACGCCCTGATGAAGAGCCTGCTGTGTCCAGCCCCTTGGTACGTACAGAAGCACGACGTTTTGGCCGTGGTCGTCTTATTCATGCGATGCTTGAGTGGCTGCCGGGTATGCCAGTGGCCGTACGTGAAACAGCGGCACTTCGTTATTTGCTACGCCATGCGCCGGAGATTGCAGAAACTACACGGCAAGCCTTGTGGCACGAAGTGCGGGCACTTCTTGATGATGATGCTTTTGGTGCAATCTTTGGGCCCGGTAGTCGGGCGGAGGTGCCAATTGCGGGGCTTGTTTCGGGTCGGGCAATTTCTGGTCAAGTTGATAGGCTTGTTGTCACCGATGATAGTGTGCTGGTGGTCGATTATAAGACGAATCGCCCACCCCCTAAAGACAGTGCAGGGGTAGCCTCAGTTTATCTACGTCAAATGGGTCTTTACGCACGAGCCCTAGAAGGGATATATCCGGGCAAGGAAGTGCGGGCGGCGCTGCTTTGGACTGATGCTGCGCACTTGATGGAATTACCCAAACCGCTGATGGAAGCAGCTCTCAGCAATAGCGGGCTTTGATATTATGGTTGGTTAACAATAACTGCTGAATTGACCTTTAAAAGGCGCAAATGTAGCCCATATATTGCGTAATATCACTCATTCGTTACTAAACCTTGACCCTGAACCGCAGGCTACTTACTTTATCTTACGAACGCCGCAGAGATTTAGGTGAAGCGGTAAATTTTTGCTTTTGTGCATGATTAGAAAGAGTAAAGACTATGGCAACTATCACCGTAACAGATGATAATTTTGACGAGTTGGTTCTCAAGTCAGAGAAACCAGTTCTATTAGACTTTTGGGCGCCGTGGTGTGGCCCGTGTAAGATGATTGGCCCAGTGCTTGAAGAAATTTCAGGCGAGCGCGACGATGTTGTGATCGCGAAGATGGATATTGATGAAAACCCTGAAACGCCGACTGGTTTTGGTGTGCGTTCTATTCCAACTATGTTGATTTTTAAAGGTGGCGAAGCGGTTGCGACTACAATGGGCGCGAAACCAAAAGCTCAGCTGTCTTCATGGATTGATAGCTCGATTTAATCAGCGCTTTCTTTGCGTTTATAGAAAGGCATCCTCTGTTTGAGGGTGCCTTTTTTTAGTGATTAGGGCATTCTTAGGTATAGAGCACCTAGCCCCGGAGGGACGACGATGGCTGATACGCGCACAGAAACTGATAGTATGGGACCAATTGAGGTGCCTGTCGGCTGTTACTGGGGTGCGCAAACGGAAAGGTCGCGCCGGAACTTTAAGATTGGAGATGAACAGTTGCCAGCGGCGCTCATCCGCGCTTTGGGCATTCAAAAAAAAGCGGCTACGCTTTGCAATAGTGACCTTGGTCTGCTGGATGAAAATCTGACGAAAGCCATTGTGCAGGCCGCGGATGAAGTGATTGATGGGAAGCTGGCTGATCACTTCCCTCTGCTTATTTGGCAAACAGGGTCTGGTACGCAGAGCCATATGAATGTGAATGAAGTGATCGCTGGCCGCGCCAATGAAATTTTGACCGGGCAAAGGGGTGGAAAAGAACCGGTGCATCCCAATGACCATGTTAATCTTGGTCAAAGCTCTAACGATAGCTTCCCGACAGCGATGTCGATTGCAGCAATGGAAGAAACCCAGCACCGACTGTTACCTGCTTTGAGGCATCTGCATGATGCTCTTACGGACAAAGTGAAAGCCTTTGGTGAGATTATAAAAATTGGCCGGACACACACGCAGGACGCAACCCCCATAACTTTGGGGCAGGAGTTTTCCGGGTATGCTCGCCAAATTGAGTTGGGAATTGCCCGTTTGGAGGACGCTTTGCCGCGGCTTTGTGAATTGGCGCAAGGTGGCACGGCTGTGGGGACAGGGTTGAATGCCCATCCGGATTTTGCCAATTTATTTGCGGCAAAAGTTTCAGAAATTACAGGTTTGTCTTTTATCAGTGCAGTCAACAAGTTTGAGGCGATTGCCGCGCATGATGCGCTTGTGGAAACATCGGGTGCCCACAATGTTATTGCGGTTAGCCTGATGAAAATTGCTAATGATATTCGCTTTTTGGCCAGTGGTCCTCGGAGTGGCTTGGGTGAGCTTATCTTGCCTGCCAATGAACCGGGTTCGTCGATTATGCCGGGAAAAGTTAATCCAACTCAGTGTGAAGCACTTACACAAGTTTGCACACAGGTGATGGGGAACCATGCCACCATTACAGTTGCGGGCATGAACGGGCATTTTGAGCTGAATGCATTCAAACCGGTGATGATATATAATCTGCTACAGTCTATTCGGTTGCTGGCCGATGCGAGCCTTAGTTTCACCGATAACTGCGTTGTGGGGATTGAGCCAAATACCGCACGTATTAGCAACTTGTTAGAACAGTCCCTTATGTTGGTGACGGCCCTTAATCCGCATATTGGCTATGATAACGCCGCAAAAATCGCAAAAAAAGCGCATGTTGAAAACACCACGTTAAAACAGGCCGCGCTTTCGCTGGGGCTTCTTACTGAAGCTCAATTTGATGAATGGGTGAAACCGGGAAACATGGTTGGCCATGATAAATAGGCTGTTAGGTCAAAGTGATGGAGACGTACTTTGTGTAAGTCTTTCTGAATATAGGGAAGATAGCTTACTTATGAGGGTGCCTATTTTTAGCAAAAGTGCTTCAGGCCCTTTAACGTGAATGCTATCACCAAAAGCTAGCATGTCTTTGGCAAATATATCAAAATTTTCTATAGGCACGCGTGCATACTGTGTGCCATCCTTTTGTACCGGGCATTTCATGATCGCTTCTCTAGTTGGGCCTGGGAGAATAGAAAGACGTTCCAGTGCCGAAGGAAAAACAATAATTTCAGCGGTTTCTGTAAATATTTGTTTTTCAAAGCGCAGAACATGATCGCGCCAAGCGGTGGCTAAATTGAACCCCGCGGGTATTCGAAAAGCCTGATCAGTTATTTTAACCGTTAGTATGTTTGATAGGCGGTAGATACCTGTACGGCCTTCTTTGCGGCCTAGCATATACCAATTACCTGATTTGACGACTAAACCTAAAGGGTCAAGGGTGTGGCAGGATCGTCCCTTCCAACTTTGATAGGTGATATCAATTGTTTGAGCCTCCATGACAGCATTCGACACATCTCGTAAGTGTGGTGGCATGTTCATGTGCCCATACCAATCAGCGGGATCTATATGAAATCTGTCAGCTAAAAAGGCTGCTTTTGTACCCAAGGCATCAAGGAGTTTAGCGCGTGCCCCAGCGGCGTTAGCGGCGACACCAAGCTGTGATGCTAGTTCAGGTAAACCACTGAGTGAAAATACGGCAGCTTCGTCTGGTGTTAGAGCAGTGAGATCGGTGCGGTATTTTCCAATGATGGCGATACCTCCTCCGACTCCTCGGTCTGCTTGAATTGGGATACCAGCTGCACTTAGCTCATCAATATCTCGATAGATAGTGCGTTTGGAAACCTCAAATAAATCAGCCAAGGCGCGCGCTGTCATAGAGCCTCTGCTTTGCAGAGTGACCATAATGGCTAATAGGCGGCTGGCACGCATATGTTTTCCATAATAGTTGACGTTATTTGTCAACTATCGTGTCGTACATTTGCTCCTTAATCAATAGAGAGGATTAGTTTTGCTGAATGTGAACCGTAGATTTGTCGTGGCAGCAGGGATTAGTGCAACGCTGACTTCTTCTGTATCAGCAGCTAACCTTTTGTTTCAAAAGGAAGTAGCAATGAGCAAGTCAACCGATTTCGATTTTCTTTATCATGATTGGCATGTACACCACCGGAAACTAAAAACAAGATTAGCAGGTGCAAATGATTGGTTTGAGTTTGAGGGCACGAGTAATACGCGGCCAATTTTAGGGGGAAAGGGAAATATTGAAGATAATGTCATTCATGATCCCACCAGTGGTACCTACCGTGCCACAGCACTTCGTAGTTTTGACGTGGAAAATCATGTGTGGCGTATTTGGTGGCTTGATCAGCGTTTCCCTGCCAGTATTGGTGCTCCGGTTGTTGGTGGTTTTCAAGGAGAGAAGGGACTTTTTATCACAAATGAGGAATGGCAGGGCAGGGCCATTAAGTTACGATTTATTTGGTTAAAAGATGCAGATGGTGGCCCGTGCTGGAAACAAGCTTTCTCGTCAGATGGAGGGCAGACATGGGAAACCAACTGGGTAATGAATTTCTCTAAACTCTGAGTTTGATAATGGTTCCAGTCGCGGTATTTTATACTGCGTTATGGTCTTCAGGTTGGGTAAATTTCTGTTTCTCTAAGCACTTGTCCGGCAAGATATAAAGATCCACCAATTAAGACGAGTGGCACTCGGCTTGGGTTGGCAGTATCTGCAATCATTTGAATAGCGGACCTCACATCTTTGGCAATAACACCATTGATGCCAACGTCTGTTGCTTTGCCAGCAAGGAAGGCGGGGCTAGCCGCCCCGTCTTCACCGGGAATATTAACTGCGATAACCCTATTAACAAGTCCTGCAAGCGGTTTGAGGTAGCCCGCTACATCTTTAGTGCCCATCATACCCAAGATAAGTGTGACAGAGCGTTCTATTGGGTCAAATGAGCGAATGAAGTTTTTTAATACTTTAGCTGCTGCGGGGTTGTGGCCGCCGTCGAGCCAAAGGTCAGAGCCTTCTGGCAGTTGCTGGTGTAAGCTGGTCCCTACGAGGTCCTGAAGGCGCGCAGGCCATCTTACCCAGCCAAGGCCAGCTCTAATTGCTGCTTCAGGTATAGGGATTGCTTTCTGGGCATGTGCAACTGCGATGGCAGTAGCTGCATTCATAATTTGATGATCACCAACTAGATTTGGTGGTGGTAGATCGAGCGCTGCATGCCAATCTTCAAATAGAAAGCCTTCTTCTTTTTTCTTTTGCTCAGCGTGCCAAGCCTCACCGCAATAATAGGGCATAACTCCATTTTTATGCGCGATTTTGGCTATTACATCACGAGCTTCTTTTGGCTGAGGGCCAACAACAAGCGGCACGTTCTTTTTGATGATACCGGCTTTTTCAGCGGCAATTGCCGCGACCGTGTCACCTAGAAACTGTTCATGGTCAAGGCTGATAGGCGTGATGCATGTGGCTGCGGGCTTATCAACAACATTTGTGGCATCTAAGCGCCCGCCAAGGCCCACTTCAAGAATGCAGAGGTCTGCTGGTGTTTCCGAGAAGGCAAGAAAAGCGGCGGCTGTAGTTATCTCGAAGAAGGTGATTGCTTCACCTGCTGCAGCGTCTTCACATCGTTCAAGAAGGTCTGTTAGGGCTTCTTCTGTGATAATTTGTCCTGCCACACGAATACGCTCAGCAAAGCGCACCAAATGCGGGGATGTATACACATGAACCCGGTAGCCTGCAGCCTCTGCGATTGCACGAAGCGTTGCCGTAGTGGAGCCTTTGCCATTAGTGCCCGCAATATGGATGACAGGTGGTAATTTCTTCTCGGGATTGCCTAGTGCCGAGAGGATTTTATGCATACGCCCCAAAGAAAGATCAATTTTCTTTGGGTGCAAAGCCATAAGGCGTGCAAGTACAGCATCACTTGCCGATGTGTTAATCGGCTTTATATCGTCGGCCATTGTCCCGGGCTACTCAGCAGCGCGTTTCTGTTTACGTCCACCCATCAGCAGTGACAGGATAGTCCCCAGTTTTTCTTGCATGTCATTACGGTGTACAACCATGTCGACCATGCCGTGCTCCTGCAAATATTCTGCAGTTTGGAAACGCTCTGGAAGTTTTTCACGGATCGTTTGTTCAATTACACGTTGTCCGGCAAAACCAATCATGGCACCGGGCTCTGAAATATGAATATCTCCAAGCATCGCATAAGATGCGGAAACGCCGCCGGTTGTTGGGTCAGTTAGAACTACAATGTACGGGAGGCCTGCTTCACGTAGCATCTGTAACGCTACCGTTGTTCTTGGCATTTGCATGAGGGAAAGAATACCCTCTTGCATGCGGGCGCCGCCAGACGCAGTAAACATTACAAATGGCACGCCAAGGCGGAGAGCTTCTTTTGCGCCAGCGATGATGCCTTGGCCAACAGCCATGCCCATCGACCCGCCCATAAAGAAGAAATTTTGCACGCCAACAACGGCGGTTTGGCCTTGGATTTTACCAGTACCAACTTTGATGGCATCAATCTCGCCAGTATTGTTGCGGGCGATTTTCATACGGTCGGTATATTTTTTTGTGTCGCGGAATTTCAGAGGGTCAATTTTGACTTCCGGTAGAGCAAGTAACTCATAAGTGTGGTTGTCAAAGATCATATCAAGGCGATCTTTGGCAGGCACACGGTCATGATGTTCGCAGTGCGCGCAAACCCAACGGTTTGCAACAAACTCTTTTTGGAAGATCATTTGGCCGCAATTTTTGCACTTATGCCAAAGGTTATCTGGTGTGTCCTTTGGATTTAGTACTTTTTGCAGTTTTGGTTTGACGTAGTTGGTGAGCCAATTCATGTGCTTACACCCCTTTTCTTACTCTCTTCCCGCCTTTACACCATCCGCCAGTTTGCGGGTAAAGTCCAGAACCTCTTCAGCTAGGCCAGCCCTAGGTATACCACCTTCATCAACGCCTGCTTCAATTACTTCAACTATTGCGCTACCAACCACTGCTGCATCTGCATGAGCTGCAATGGCTGCTGCTTGCTCCGGTGTGCGGATACCGAATCCTACAGCAACTGGCAAGGCTGTATGCAGATTAATCCGTTTTACAGCGCCTGCAATATCAACAGTAGTTGCTGATTTCCCGCCTGTCGTACCTGCCACTGACACATAATATACGAAGCCGCTCGCGCCATTCAAGACAGCGGGTAAGCGCTTTTCGTCCGAAGTTGGTGTCGCGAGGCGCACTACATCAACACCTGCAGCATTTGCAGGTAATCGTAGTTCTTCGTCTTCTTCGGGGGGTAGGTCGACGACAATAAGGCCGTCAACGCCCGCTGTGGCTGCATCCGTGCAAAAACGATCAATGCCGTACATATGGATGGGGTTAAAATAGCCCATCAATACGATAGGTGTTGTGTTGTTATTTTCGCGAAAGCCTTTGACCATTGCGAAGGTCTGTTTCATGCTTGCACCAGCCTTGAGCGCGCGCTGTGCTGCCCGGTCAATGGTGGGGCCGTCTGCTGCGGGGTCGCTGAAGGGCATGCCTAGTTCAATGATGTCAGTGCCCACGGCAGGAAGACCGTGCAAAATTTCCGTTGATACTTCAAGTGATGGATCGCCGGCTTGTGTGTAGGCGATGAAAGCTGCCTTATTTTCAGCTTTAAGGGCTGCAAAACATGCGTCTAGCCTGCTCATGTTATAGCTCCTCACCAAGAACGTCAGCTACTGTGAAAATATCTTTGTCGCCGCGACCAGATAGGCACATCACGATGATATGCTCTTTTGGCAGAGCTGGCGCCATCTTCATTACTTGCGCAATGGCATGACTACTTTCAAGCGCAGGGATGATACCCTCAGTTTTACAGCATAGTTGGAAAGCTTCCATCGCATCATCATCTGTTGCGGACGCATATGTGACGCGGCCCTCTTCATGAAGCCACGCGTGCTCTGGGCCAATTCCTGGGTAATCAAGGCCTGCTGAAATGGAGTGTGCTTCAAGAATTTGCCCGTCGTCTGATTGCAACAGATACGTCCGGTTGCCGTGAAGTACGCCAGACGTGCCGCTTGCAATAGAAGCCGCAGATTTTTCAGTGTTTACACCATGACCGGCTGCTTCGACTGCGATAATGTCTACGTCCGCATCATCAAGGAACGGATGGAATAATCCGATAGCGTTTGAGCCGCCACCAACGCATGCCACCAGCGTATCAGGTAAGCGGCCTTCCTGTGTCATGATTTGCTCTTTGGATTCGCGGCCAATGATGCTTTGGAAGTCACGTACCATCATCGGGTAGGGGTGCGGTCCTGCTACTGTGCCGATAATGTAGAAGGTATCATGGACGTTGGTTACCCAGTGACGGAGCGCGTCGTTCATTGCGTCCTTTAGGGTGGCGGAACCGGATGTAACAGGCACAACTTCAGCGCCTAAAAGCTTCATGCGGAATACGTTTGGCTTCTGGCGTTCGATATCTACTGCGCCCATAAAGACGGTGCATTCTAGGCCAAAGCGTGCAGCAACTGTTGCGGTGGCAACACCGTGCTGGCCCGCGCCTGTTTCGGCGATGACGCGTGTTTTACCCATACGTTTTGCGAGCAACACTTGCCCGATTGCATGGTTAATTTTGTGGGCACCGGTGTGGTTTAGCTCTTCGCGTTTGAAATAAATCTTTGCGCCGCCTAGATGCTCTGTCAGGCGCTCCGCGTAATAAAGCGGGCTAGGTCGGCCTATATATTGGCGGTTTAGCTCATCAAGTTCCTCAAGGAAACTTGGGTCTTTAATCGCCTTTGTATATTCTTCTTCAACTTCCAGTACGAGAGGCATAAGGGTTTCGGAAACATAGCGTCCGCCGAAATTACCAAAATGTCCTTTTTCGTCAGGTCCTGTGCGATAACTGTTGCGCGCCATAACCGCCACCTACTCAATTTTTACAAAAGGGAAACTTACTTAACCGCTTTTACGGCGCTAAGAAAGGCTTGGATTAAGGAAGTTGACTTTTTTCCGGGTGCGGTCTCGACGCCAGAGGAAACATCAAGCGCATTTGCCCCGCTTGCCGTTACGGCATCAAAGGCATTTTGGGGCGTTAAACCACCTGCCATCATCCAGTTATACGGTAGGTTTTTGCCTTTAAGTATGTGCCAAGGAAACGAGACGGCGTTGCCTCCCGGCAGAACAGCACCCTTGGGTGGTTTTGCGTCAAAAAGGATGCGGTCCACATAGGGTAAATATGGGGCTGCTTTCGCGAGATCAGCTTCTGCAGAAACAGCAATGGCTTTCATGACCGGTAAATGGAGTCTTTCTTTAATGAACGCTGTTTCTAATGGGGTTTCGCGGCCATGCAATTGAATGATATCAAGTTTGAGTGCGTTTACGGCTTGCTCGATTAGTTCTTGATGTGCATTTACGAAAACACCAACGCGTTTTGGGCCTTGAGGCAATTTGGCACCCAGTGCCTCTGCATCGGAGATTGTCAGGTTTCGTGGTGAGGGCTCAAAAAAAATGAACCCCAAATAGGTAGCCCCGGCATCCGCTGCGGCTTCCGCATGTATCGCCTCGCTAATGCCGCATATTTTAACGTCTATCGTCATGCTTAAGGTTTGGCAATTTCTGGTTTTGGCGCAGCAAACCACCGGCGTACGGCGCGGCCTTTGCCGTCTGCCAGAACTCCAAATAATGTTACAAAAATATCAATGAACCAGCCGATAGCAAAGAGCCCGGCGGTAAAAGTGAACAAGAAGCCGGTGAACGGTCTGCCTACATAATAACGGTGAATACCAAGTATTCCGGTAAGAGGAAACAAGACCAGTATGAGTGCTGTCAGTCTGCTTTTTGGAGACACTCTTGCAGCGATCGCTTCTGTTTGTGAGCTATAAACCACTTTTTCGGGCGCGGCTGAGGGGTCAAGGAAGTGTTGGATCTGTGTGACTATCTTTAGAGCCGTCGCTTCCTGGATGGCCATTAGGTCATCGCCTGATGAATTGTAGCGCTCTGACCATGCAATAGCACCAGTATGGTCAATTAACTGCGCTGTGATGCGAAATTTATCATCCTGCCGGCGTATGCTTGTGGCTATCACATATTTGAGGCCGAGTTCTTCGGTAATTTGCTTCGCGTTTGATCCTGCTCCGGCAAGTGCGGCGACGGCTTCAAGTTCTGGTGACGCGAAATGCGCTTTCTGGAGGTCTGCTACTAAATCTTGAGCAAGGCCATCTGCAAAATGGTCGTCATGCGCACCAAGTTCTTTTGGTGGAAGAACGGCAAAAGCAGTTTTGCCACCAAACTCTGGTGACGGTTTTGGTGGCGGTGTTGCGGCATAATCGGGCTTGCCGCGTTCCAGTTCGTTTCGAACTTCTGAACCACCTTTGATGCGGACGAGAATAAGGCGACCATTGGTTAGTAGAATGGTGATGATTGCGAAGAAGAAACCAATGGTTCCCAAAACATCGCCGTATTCCTTTGCCCACGCAATCGCTTCAGTAAAAAATTCAGTCATCTGTTTCCATCAAATCAGCGAACTCTGCGGTTTGGCGGGTCAGTATTGCGGCGCCTGCTTTCATCAGGTCCTCGCCGAGTAGTTGCCCGCTATTCCATGTCGCCACATAATCAAGTCCGTCTTTGATTGTGTGGTCCCTTGCATGATTGAGTATCGCTTTTGTGCCAGATACTGCAAGCGGACTTTTTGAAGCAATTTCATTTGCCATTTGTTGAGCTGCCGCTACGGCACTTTCTTTGTCGGCTTCTATGCTGTTTACAAAGCCATATTTACTTGCTTCTTCCGCAGGGAAATAACGCCCTGTGAGGGCAAGCTCTTTTAGAATGCCGTGGGGCAGCAAGTAAGGTGCGCGGTGTAATGTGCCGAGATCAGCAACGATAGCAACATTCACTTCTTGAATGGCAAAATTTGTATCAGCGGTTGCGATACGCATGTCACAGGCTGCGATCAAATCAATGCCGCCACCTAGGCACAGGCCGTGTGTAACGGCAATAACCGGTGTGCGGCAGTCTTCAATGGCAGTGAAGCAATCTTGCAGGCCCAGTATATGCCGGCGTAGTTTTTCACGGATACGGGCGGGGTCTCCGTCCCCGAGGTTTAGAAGGTCAGCGCTTTCTTTTAGATCTAACCCAGCCGTGAAATGCTTGCCATTTGCAGAAAGAATAGTGGCTCGTATGCTACTGTTATCGTCTATTAAACGAAAGGCTTCGCCTATTTCGCGGAACATCGTACCATTCATGGCATTCAGTTTGTTCGGACGATTGAGTGCAACAGCCGCTATAGGGCCTTCTGTCGTTAGCGTAAGCGTTTCAAATGTCATCAGGTCATCCTCAGAGATTATTTCTCCGTGATATTGGTCGTTTTGCCCGAGAGACCAGCGGGTCCCTCCCTATAAACATTGTTGGTTACTTATAGCGCTTGATCAGGGCGCTAAAACTATCCGACTTTTTCATGTCCTTGCCAATTTTCTTGCCAGTTAGCCAGTTTTTGGCAAATTTCTTAGCTTTCTTGTGTTTTAAGTTGTCAGCAATAAATTCAGAGAAAGCAATGTTATCGGCGTAGTTACCGCGTAGTTCGGACCTGAGTTCGCGTATAAATGCGAAGAAAGCATCCGGCCCCATGATGTCATGTAGGCCTATCAAGACCATGCTAGAAAGCAATTCTGCGCTACCAGTCGATCCGGCCTCGGTTAGAGACTCTAGCGTTGCTTTACCAAGCTTTTTATTGGTCGAAAGAGCAGCTTTAAGATCACTGAACGCAGTATTGGTGTGTGCATCCAAGCCTTCACCAGACACTGAAAGTTGGATAACTTTGTCGAGGCTATTACGCCAGTGGCCTTTAGGGTGCTGTGTGCCAATACCCCATAAATTTAACAATGTACCAGAGGGCTTTACGGAGGTTGTGGTAAAACCACCTTGCTCCAGCATTACAAGGCCAGGGGTGTTAAGGGTGCCATATCCATCAGGCACCATTGTTATATTGAGTTTGCCTGAAGTTGGCGCGCCAAGCAGGTTATTTAAGCGCACTAAATCAGGGGATAGAGTAGAAATAAGTGTGGCGCCGGCTGTTTGCTCGCCTTCAAGAACAGATACAACAAGAGGTCCTTCGGTGATTTGTTGATAGCGCGCAATAGGCAGAATCATTGGCGTTGAAGGGTTTGTGTAGCTTAAGCTAAATGATTGATTAGCGCCTTTAAGAGTGACTTCATCAATATGAAGGTTGCCGGCAATCATATAGCCGTCAGCCATTTCTATCGTGGCTGTTTGATAATATGGCGGTTGGTTGAGAGCAGCGTTTATGGCGGCTTTTGTAGGTGCGGAAATTATCGGGTAACCAAAACTGTCAGCGCGTAGAATGGTGAATCTTTTGTCGAGCTCCTCTTTTGCATGCTCTATGCCTGCCCACGATAGATTTTGAAGGGATCCACGAAAGTGGATAACAACTTCAATATCTGAATCAGGCTTTACAGGAGTTGGAAGACCAATGGTGCCAACTGTTGTTTCTAAAAACTCGTAACCTTCGATTGGTAATGTTCTGGAAGTGTTGTTGAGCGGTCTATTATTGCCACCTAATACTTTGGTGACCTGTAATCCGGGATTGAGGATGTAGGGGATGTCGCTTACCGGGGCATCTGTATTGTTACGAATACGTATCCATGCAGCGCCCACCATTTGTCCGCGCTTTGGGTCACTATCTAAATGCAGTTTCACAGAGACATAACTATTTAGCATTTGCAGATAGTCTGCAGCAATAACTGCGTGACTTTTTAGGAAGCTAAAACAAATAAGTATGGCCAGTAGGGTAATACGCATGACGGTCTTCTCTTTAAAGTAGTTAGTGCGTGCTGCAAAAACGGGTGATGAGAGTATCAGCCATCTCAGCTGCAGATTCTACATAAGCGACATCTATATCAAGGCCATATATAACAAAAACTAGTTTTGTCGTCCCCTTGGAAACTGCTGAACGCTCACTATCGGAAAAAGGGGAGCCAAATGGCCCTTTGTCATCGGCAAGTAGTGGTAAGCCTTCAAGGTTGATGTCTGCGCGCCCGATTCCTGTGTAAGTTTCCCCCGATTTCCCTATCTGTAATGACAGGGCGCCATGAAGTTTATCTGCATCATAGCAGCCTATAGGTACGCCAGTCATGAGCGAGATAAGATTGCCGCTGTCCACAACGTTATTTACGAGGTAAAGCGGTTTTCCAGAGATTACTCTGCGTGTTAAAGCCTCAGAAGAGGGCCGGTAGCGGCTTGGATCTTTACCGGTGGCCTTAAAGACTTCCCGGATTTTTGCAATGATTGGGTCTGTGGAAGCAGCTTCCCCCATCAATTCATGCATTCGTGTTTCCGCGCCGTCTTCCATTGCGTCCATGAGAGCAGGCCCCGATGGATGAACGGCTACGTCATAGTCGAGCACGCCCATATGGATCTCAAGGCCAAGCGCTGAGAATTTTTTATCAATACTTAGGTCCATAACTTGCTCCCTAGTGGTCGAAATGCACCCTACAAGGTACATTGAAAAAGGGGAAGCCGCTGTTGCGCGTTACTGTGAAAATAGATGCACCGTGTTGGCGGGTGAGATGATTCCGTATGTAATCATGTGACAGAAGTGGATTAATTGAGGTTAGCCTGTTGGTTTAGGTAGCTGTTGCACAATAGTTACATTTATGGCGATGTTAGTTATAAACTGTTGTACTTTAGTTACATTTTAATAATAATTATATTATATCAATAGTTATAAATAAAGAAAAAAAATTCACAAAATACATAAACTATAAAGAAAAAATAAGAATAAAAAGTTTATTAAATAATTTATACTTAAAAATAATAAATAAAATATACAAACATCTATATTTATATTGATTAATTGTTACAGTTTACTTGAATATATTAAAATATTATCAAAATAATTAAGTAAGTATAATAATTTATTCTTGAACCTGTGGCGGGCTTGTGTGGGGGTAGTGTTAAAAATGACACATTTTCCATTTAAACAATTTACACACGCTGCTGTGTGGCCGGTTTTGATGGCAAATAAGTGGCTGATCATCGACGTTCGCATCGACTTGCAGGGATTAACTGTTTGTGTTGAATGCAGTGATTGATGTGTTGAATACAGGCTTTGGTGTGTGGGAAGACACGCTAATGAAGGTTCGTCCCTGGAAAGCATAAAAATCATTATTGACTTGAGGGAAGGAAAATAGAGTGCCTAGAAATACATCTCTATTCCGTCGTACTGCATTGTTGGGAAGCACCGCTCTCCTAGCGCTTGCTGCAGGATCGACGTCTATCACAGCACAAGACGCTTCAGCTGATGAAGCTGAATTTGAAGAAGTTGTAGTAACAGGTTCACGTATTAAGCGTGCTGATATTGAAT
>CAXBKT010000079.1:0-15924 GCA_963976155.1 uncultured Kordiimonadaceae bacterium
ATACTCAAGATGGAATGCTCAGCCTGAGTTTTTATAAGCTACTCTCTAAATGTGGTTAAGCGCTGCGTCACTGCGCCGCGTTGTAAGTGTCTGTATTTCATTGCAGGTATATGGAAACTGTTCCGCACAAGTGTGTATGCACCAGCAAACGGAGGATACTATGATTGAGCCCTATAGAGGCCCTGCCATTCTAGCGGGTGGATATCGTGTTTTCTTCTTTCTCGCCGCCCTATGGGCTTTTGTTTCTCTTGTCTTGTGGGTTGGATATATGGCGGGCGTTGGCGGCCTGAATGCTGTGGGTGTTGACATGCTTCAGTGGCATGGGCACGCCCTTATCTACGGTTACGGCGGCGCTGTTATTGCGGGGTTTGCTTTAACAGCCATTCCTAACTGGACAGGTAGGCCACCAGTTAGGGGCATGCTTCTGTTGGCCCTCGTTTTGCCGTGGTTAGCTGCCCGTGTTGCTGAGCTGATGTCGCTCACGGGTTATGAGGCAGAGACGGCGCGGTTTATTGGCGAAATGCTCTTTTTCTTTCTGTTTGTTGGCGTAGCTGCCAGAGAAGTAATCGCAGGAAAAAACTGGCGGAATATTAAAGTAGTTGTCTTCTTTTCTGCCTTCATGATAGCGGCCTTACTTGCTAATTTGGATAGGCTTGAGATTATTGCGTTGCCATTTGCAGGTTGGATACTGGGCTTAGCGATTATACTGACACTTATTAGTGTTATCGGCGGGCGTATAATCCCGGCCTTTACGGGGAACTGGATGCAAAAAGAAGGGCTAAGCCCCAAGCCTACCATGTTCAATCGGTTCGATGTGTTTGTGATATTGGTGACGATTGTGGCTTTGGTTTTCCTCATCGGTAACTGGTCAGGCATGATGGCAGGCATCACAGCGGCAGTGGCAGGGTGTTTACATTTGATACGATTAGCCCGGTGGCGCGGTTGGCAAACATTGAAATCCCCTATCGTGGTAGTTTTGCACGTTTCCTATTTGTGGGTTCCGGTGGGGTTCGCGCTGGTATCTCTCGCGGCTTTTGGCGTTGGTGGCATGGAGATTATGTCAGCAATACATGCGTGGACTGTCGGTGCCATTGGTAGTACCACTTTGGCGGTGATGACACGCGCGAGCCTTGGGCATGCAGGGTTGCCGCTCCAAGACAGTGCGCTGTTAACATCAATATATCTTGCGATTAATTTAGCTGCCTTATGCCGGGTTATTGCCATTTACGGAGGGGCTGATTTTGGCACCTTTATAAATGTTGCAGGTTTGCTTTGGTGTGTGGCGTTTGGGGTGTTTATTATAAAGTTTTCACCAATTTACTTGCGAAAGTAAGGGCTGTAGTCCTTAACAAAAGAGTGGGGCATGAGTTTCAGTAAGGTGCCGTCTTTTGCCATTGATATGATGGCTTGATCGATTTTATCTATAAGGCGCTTTTCGACGCTGTGTGCATAGATAATTGTGGCAGGTTCAGTGAAGCGGAAACCATGCGGATCATAGGATATATTGTCTGCCTCCTCAGCTGTAATGGCGGCTTTTGTTGTTGCATAATCGTTAATGAAAATATCGGCTCTTCCGCGTTTCAGGATATGAATAGCGGATTTAATGTCATAGGTGCGAATGATCCGCAGCCCTTTTGCTTGCTCTAAAGAGGGCGGTAGGCGTGCGGAATCTGCTGATGCGATCGTGTGTTGTTTTATGTCTGCTAATGAGTTTGGGAAAGCAACCCCATCACGCGCCCAAATAAGACTAATGCGAAAGGCTATCGGGACAGAAGTCTGTATTTTCTCTAGGCTTTTGGGGCTCATGGCTTCAATGAGGTAAGGTACACTTGCAACGGGCTCATTGTCCTCGATTTTTCTGAAGCTTCTGTTGTACGGCATGACTTGGCTATCGATCTTGATGCCGGACCGTAGTTCTATTTCTTTCAGTGCATCAACCAGCTGACCAGATTTACCATCGTCGTTGATAAGAGGCGCAAGCGGTTCAAAATAAAGTCGAATGGAGTCATCCGCAAAAACACAAGATGATGTGCAGGCGGCCCAAAGGCTGATAGACGCAACTAATCGCCGGAATAGTGTCACTTGTCCCTCATGCTTGTGAAGATAAGCAAAAATACCTTAGTTGGAATTCGTTAGCTCAAGGTTAAATCTGCATTCTTGTTGTGGTAAGTTATTAAATCACCGTCAAATTTGTTTGGCAACAGTCGCTTTTGGTTGGGGAGCATTGGCCATACAGGGATAGTTCTTTTGGCAATAGCGACTCTATCGGCTGGCGGCCTATATTTTATTACCGTTTAATCTTGAGGTTTCTAAGTTTATTGGATGAGAATCCTTTTGAAGCGGGGATTGTACAGTGATTGGCAAATTTTTTCAAAATGGCGTTGACACCCCAGTGCTACTACCATAAAAGCGGCGGCGGAGAGGTGGCTGAGTGGTCGAAAGCGCTCCCCTGCTAAGGGAGTATACCCGCGAGGGTATCGAGGGTTCGAATCCCTTCCTCTTCGCCATTTTCCTTTAAGGAAAATTATCTCGCATAATAAAGCCCTGAGAATAGTTGGTATTCTCAGGGCTTTATGCTGTTAGAGGATGATGATTTTTTATTATTATTGCTATTTATCCTTGTTGCCTATGGAGTTTGAATTAGCATTTTCTCTGCGGGACACTTTTATGACCGAGAGTTGTCTAGGGGGGAGCGTGCGAAAAGGCCTTCTTCCGGCCCATAGCAGAGCGCCAGATTAACCGTATCAATGAGCTGTTGCCTTGGAATTTCACCTACAATCAGCTCAATATTGTTGCTTAAGGTATTGGGTGGGTGGTTACAAGTAAGCTACCAGTGCCGCATTTTATGCCCTTTGACGGCATAAAATAAAATGAAAATATAGCAAGGTAATGCAATCCAATATGAGGATTGCATGTCGTTTAGGTCATAGGCGAGTTTTCCAAGCAGGAGAGGTAATATAGCTCCTCCCGAAATGCCCATGATTAAAAGAGCTGAGCCTTGGGCTGTGAATTTTCCTAAGCCTGTCAGTGCAAGCGGCCATAATGACGGCCAAACCAGAGCATGTGCCAATCCCATTGCAGCAACAAAAAAGACCGGGTTTGGAATAGTTGGGATACTACTCCATCCCCACAGTGCACTTGAAATATTTGATGCTTCTGGGGCTGAAAAGACAGTCCCCAAAACGCAAAATGCACCAGCAACAGCAGACCCTATGAGTGCTTGCTGTTGGCTTACATATCTAGGAATACAGACGATGCCGACCACATACCCAATTACCATAAAGACCATGGTGTAAGATGTTAATGTAGCGAAATGACTGACACCAAGCTTGGCTCCAAACAGTCCAATTGTGTCCCCTGCTATAACCTCAACTCCTACATACCCAAACAAAGCAATAGCGCCCAGAATGATTTGAGGAAATTGCAGTATACCTGTTTTTTCGGTATCTCCCGCATGGCTCTCTCCTGGTTCAATTTCTGGCAGGGATGAAAAACGAACGAGGCCAATAAGAAAAACTAAAGCACCAGCCATATAGAGGTAAGGGATAATGAGGCGTTCAGACAGGGCTTGAATCTCTGTTTCACTCAAGGTAGCGATAGCTTGCTCTGATGTGTCGCCGAGATCCGAAAGGATAAGCGCAGTGAATACAAGAGGCACGATGACGCCTGCACCCTTGTTGATGATACCCATGATGCTTATGCGCATTGCTGCGCTTTCTTCCGGCCCCAACAATACAACATAAGGGTTTGACGCTGTTTGTAAGATGGTGAGACCCGTGCCAAGGACAAAAAGCCCAAATAGGAAGTATAGATAATTAGCTGATAATGCGGCAGGGATAAACAGGAGTGTGCCAACCACCATAATAGTAAGGCCAAGTGCCATACCATTTTTGTAACCAGTTTTTACCAGTACACCAGCCATAGGGAGCGCCATTACTGTGTACGCAATGTAGAAAGCAAACGTCACAAATAGGGCCTGGAATTCATTTAGGTCACAGATGATTTTAAGGAAGGGGATGAGAGACCCATTTAGCCAGGTAACAAAGCCGAAAATAAAGAAAAGCAGCCCAATGATTACCATAGGGACAAAGGAGTTTTGCGGTCGCGTACTGCTTAGGGCAGTTTTGTTCATGGGATTTTCCCTTACATCATTATTGTTATTTGTTATGGTCAGCCTGAAAGACGACCTTCCCTCTAATTATAGTTTTTAAAACCGCACCATCGGGATTTAGGACAGCAATGTCAGCCTGTTTCCCTTCGGAAAGGGACCCAACTTGTTTGTCAATTCCTAGAAATTTTGCAGGTGATAAACTGGCAAAATGCACCGCGCGCCTAAGGTCTATATCAGCCAATACAGAAAGGTTTTGGATGGCACGATTAAGAGTAAGTGTGCTGCCGGCAAGTGACCCAGACTGTGTTCTGGCAATGCCTTTGTCTACGGTAATAGGCGTTTTTCCAAGTGTATATGCTCCGTCATTCAGGCCGCCAGCGTTAATGCAATCACTGATCAACGTGATCTGGTCATCATCTTTTAGTTTGCAAATCATTTTTAGAATGGCTGGGTGCAGATGTACGCCGTCAGCTATGACCTCAACATTTGTGTTTTCTGTTAACACAGCGCCGGTGCAGCCGGGTTCTCTGTGGTGGATGCCGCGCATGCCATTAAAAACATGGACTCCGCCAGTTGCACCAGCTTTTAAGGCTGCAATTGTTTCGTCATAAGTGGCGTTTGTGTGCCCGAGCATTACACGCACGCCTTTAGCAGTGGCATACTCTATCATTTCGCATGCGTTATCCACTTCAGGTGCAAGGGCAAGCACCTTTAGAGCGTCGTGTGAAGCCTCGATTAGTGCGTCGATGCGTTCTTTGGTAAGGTCAAGGAAATAACCCTCATTGTGCGCGCCTTTATGGTCTGCCGTAAAAAATAGGCCTTCGCTGTAACCCCCGAGCACTTTTGCGCCGGGCATTGGGAGATTGGAGGCTAAACCAAGCATGTCGAAGGCCTTTAATGTTTCGTCCCATGAGCTCGTGACGGTTGTCGCCAGAAAACCAGTTACACCGTGCGCCGCCAGTGAGCGGGAAATGGTTTCAAGTGACGAAAGTTTGCCGTCCATTACATCGCAGCCTTCTCGGCCATGAATGTGTAGGTCAATCAGGCCGGGAATTAAGGTTGTATTGCCCATGTCTAGGCAGGGGATTTCGCCGGTGGTTGTGGGAGTTATAGAAGCAATAATACCACCTTTAACGAGCAAGAAGTGGTCCTCAAAATTGCGTGTTTCGCCAATGATGGTTTTGGCTTTTATATAAAAAGTATCATTGGACATGGTGTTGCCTTGCAAGTATGGCAGCGCCGCGCACGCCGCTAGAATCACCGTATTGGGCACGAACGATGGGCGGGGCGGTGAACTGACTGAATAGATGATTTTGGATTGCAGAAGGAAGTTTTTCCATTACTTCCTCAATGAGGGAAATACCGCCACCCAGAACAATGATGTCAGGGTCATAGGACATCACTAGTGTAGCAAAGCTAGCTCCGAGAATGTCTAGATAACAAGTCATGGTTTCCGTGGCGGTGCTTTCACCATTCCGCCATGCGCCTACAATCGCAGGTACATTCCGGAAGGGGCCATCAAAGTGGCTGTGTAAATACAATAACCCAGGTCCGGAAATATATCCCTCAAAGCAGCCATTTAAGCCGCAGCCGCAGGGGCGGATGGGCAGGTCATGTTTTTGTTGTAATGCGGCAGGCAGTTGCAGGTGCCCATATTCGCCGGCAATGCCTTGACGGCTTTTAAGTAGCGTACGGCCAATTGTAAAGCCTCCCGCCGCGCCGGTACCTATGATGGCGCCGTAAACTGTGTGGTGCCCTTCACCCGCGCCGCCATTTGCTTCAGAGAGGGCGAGGCAATCATTTTCACAAGTTACAGGTCTGCCAAGTTTAGCGCTTAAGTCCGCAATAACATCATGACTATTTGCTGCGGGGATATTGGCACAAAATGATTTTCCTGATGCATCAATGAGCCCCGGCATACCGAGACCAATAATACCTTTACTGTTAAAGCGCTTGTCGGCTTCCTCAATAAGGTTCACTAAAGTGTCAAGAAACGCTGTGTAATCATGTTGGGGCGTTTGTGTTCGCCAACTATCTACTTGCACCATTTCATCGTTGAAAATAGCAATCTCGATTTTTGTTCCACCTACATCCAAGCCATAGATCATCAGTTAATCCTCAAACGGATGGATTGCGACACCTTGCACGACGCGGTTCACCTCGCCGCTAGGGCAGGGATTGTCGGGCGTAAGGTCAAGGGATATGGATTTATAGAAGGCAAGCAATTGGCAGTAGACGATGTAAGGGAAGGAAAGCCAGACATCTTCTAAATCACTGTTAGCTAGAGGACGCAGGTCATTAGGACTGTAGATATGAGCGGTTTGCCGGTCTTTGATCAGTTCGTTTAGTAGGTCTTTGTCATATTGGACACGGTAAGGGTGATTGCTGTGTAACATCACGACCATCGTATTGCGGTTGATAGTAAACTTGGGCCCGTGCCGGAACCCGAGGGGGCTTTCGGCGTAACAATCAATCTTACCGGCGCTGAGTTCTAACATCTTTAGTTTGGCTTCGGTTGCAATGCCAAGCAAGCCACCGCTACCAAGAAACACGATGCGACTGAAGTTTGATTGAGCTTGTTCCTGGATTTGCTCCAGTTCGTGGTTCAAAATAGCTTGTGACGTATTAATCGCTGATGTGGTCTGGATATGGTCGGGCGCAAAAACACAAAGCGTTGCGAGCATCATTGATGTGAAACTACTTGTCATGGCGAAGCTTTGGTCGAGAGTTGGCTCAGGCATCAGGAGGCAATAGCCATTATTGTTTTGCGCGGCATGGCTGGAAAGTGCGCTGGTTTTGTTACAGGTGATTACCAGGTGAAAACAGGTGGTCAGTAATTGGTCGGCGAGCTCACATGCTCCAACACTTTCAGGACTGTTGCCTGAACGTGCATAGGATATTAGCAGTGTTGGTACTTGTGCAAGGAAATGCTCATCGGGGTTGCTGACAAGGTCTGTTGTGCTGATGGCCTCAACCTTGCGACCAAGGTTTTTTGTTAGGTAGGGGGCGAGTGCCTCGCCTGCATAAGCGGAGGTGCCAGCACCAGTCAGGATAATACGGAGCGACGTTTGGCTAAGGATTGGCTTGAGCCAAGCGTCGATATCGGTACGGGCGCCCTCGATAATTTGCGACACCTTAGCCCACATTGCGGGCTGCTGCGCAATTTCACAGGCGGTCCAATAGCCGTTCTGTGCCTGAAGAGTACCTTCTTCAATGTTTAAATATTTTGACATTCTTTAACGTTTCTTTCGGCTTTAACGTTTCTTTTGGCTAAGCGCACTGCTTCCAGCAAGCTTGAGCGTATGTGTCTGTCACTTGTTTGATTTTTGATTTGATGAGCTCTTTTGGCGCATTATCAAGTTTACCACTGCGAATTAGATGGTATTGCTCAGGTAAAAACTGGCTGATCAAAGGTAGTGGGATATGGGTGCTCTCAAGATTGGACAAAAGGCGCTCAGTTGCAGCTTGCACCTTTTCATCCGGCCAGTAATAGCGAATACGGTCGCTATAGCTAAAGTGCCGGTAAAGTGGCTGCTCTTTTTCATCCATTTGGTAGAATTTTTGCCAATACTGTGGGCGGTCAATCATGCACTTTTCGCAGACAGACCGTAAACCGGAACGCGCATCTGCAGGGAAGAGATATTCTTCGATATAACTGAGTGCATAGAGTGCTTCACGGAGCGCAAAAGTTAGCTGCGGGCCTACCTTCAATATGGCGAAATGGTCTTGTACTAGATGTTTGTAAGTTTCTGGCATCTGGTAATCTGTTGAGTGTGCTTCAAAAACAATATGATCAACTTGGCGCACCAGCGCCTTGAGTGCCTCAGCTTTGTGGGGCAGATAATGAATGACGGATGCATGGCTGAATTCTACGCCGGGCTGCACAACGAGGCCTGTTACGCGGGGCCATACGCTTTCCAGACCCTCTACTGTAAAGGCCGCTTTATGTGTTTCCAGCGTTTGTCTTGCATGCGACAGGCTTGTCACTTCAATATGGGGGATATCCTCATTAGTACCGCCAGGGGGAGGGACTTCGGTGCCAATAATATAGATGATGTTACTCGCACCAAAATGTTCACGCGCAGTTTTTTCGGCGGTGGCGCAGAGGGCTGCAGCCCGTGAGGCGATAATATCATCCGTTAGCAGTGTTTGATCATCTGCGCAGGGCATGCTGCAATCCAGATGAATTTTTTTAAAGCCTGCAGCCACATACGCTGTGATTAGCGCGTGGGATTTTTCCATTGCTGTCTCGGCACTTTCCGCTTGCCAGCACACCGGACCGAGGTGGTCGCCTCCAAGAATAATCTGGTCGGTTGGGAAATCGACCGCAACGGCAAGATTATAGACATAGTGGCGAAAGTCTTCTGGCTGCATGCCTGTATAACCGCCAAACTGATTTACTTGATTGGCTGTTGCTTCAATCAAGATAGGTGTGCCATCCGCTTTTGCTTGTTCAAATGCAGCTTCAATCACGAGTGCATGGGCGGAACAGATGGCGTAAATACCTGTTGGTTTACCACTGCGGTTGGCTGCGATGGTTTTTAAAAAAGCTTGCATGGTTCTTTCCTTGGAGCCCGAAACGCTGGGCTAATAAGAGCTTTAGTCAGCAATGACAATGCGCACGCCGTCGTTTTCTAGAGACTTGGCGAATGTGTCGGGAATGCCTTTGTCAGTGATCAGTACGTCGATATCGCCGAAGCTGCGTATTTTATGTACGCCTGACCGATTAAACTTTGACGAATCCGTTACAACGATGATTTCCTTCGCGACATCACACATAAGGCGGTTGAGAATGGCTTCATATTCGAAATGAGTGGTTATGCCGACATGAAAGTCAAAGCCATCAACGCCTAAAATGACTTTGTCGAAATGATAGCGCTGCAGGCTTTCTTCAGCTTGGCGGCCATAGAAAGAGAGGGATTTTTTTCGCAGTGTACCGCCTGTCATTAGGACTTCAACGCCTTCGGCTTGTACAAGGTTTTGTGCAACATTGAGGCCATTGGTCATTACAACGAGGCGTTTGAAATGGTGTAGACACCGAGCAATTTCAGCTGTTGTGGTGCCTGAATCAAGCAAGATCGTGTCACCCTCATTGATGTATTTGCAGGCGACTTCGGCTAGCTTGCGCTTAACCGCAAGCTGCTCACTGTGCTTCTCATCAATCGATAGCTCTTGCGTAATGATGTTGCTTGCCACAGCTCCCCCGCGGGCGCGTACGACTAGTCCTTTTTGGTTTAGAATATTAAGATCAGCGCGTATGGTTACAGCTGAAACACCGTATTTTTTAACGAGGTCTTCCACCTCTACTTTGCCAATGTCCAGTGTCATCTGGACAATGTCATGGCGCCTTTCAATTGTATTCATCTTCGCTTGCCTTTCACAGCTGTCTTTTCGAAAAGCTATATTACGTAACTTTCATAAACTTTCAATATGAAGTTTTTTTTGAGCACCTTTCGAAGTTCTTTTTGTTTGTAAATAAAGGAAAAAATAAACTTATTTTATTTTTCCTTTATTTTTTTGAGAAAAAACGAAAGATAATGAAAGTATTTTTGCTTGCGATTACCGTTTTTTTGGGTATTGAATCACATAATGATATCAAATGTACATTGGCGCTGTAGGGCGTGGTGTAAAAAATCTGGGGTGAGGACATGAGTACATATAACAGACGGCAACTTATCCGCGGTGCAGCAGCCGTTGCAGCTGTGGGAGCAACCGCCGCTTGTGCACGGCCTTCGGCTAATTTGCAGGGGCCTTCAGTAACGACAGGTCAGAGCACTGTTATGGGTCTTGTTGCTCCATTAATGGACACCGTGCGTGTCGGCTTTATTGGGGTTGGGGAACGAGGTATCAATCATGTTGAAGCCATGTGCCTTATTGAGGGGGTCGAGATAAAGGCTATTTGCGACACGCATCAGGCCGTTGTGGATCGTGCAGTTGGAGCGGTTGCCAATGCAGGTCTAGCTAAGCCCGATACATACAATGCTCATGAACATTCATATAGGGACATGCTGTCTCGTGATGACATAGACGTTGTGATTATTTCCACACCTTGGCGTTGGCATACGCCAATGGCTGTCGAAACAATGCTTAGCGGCAAGCATGCCATTGTTGAAGTTCCTGCGGCAACAACGGTAGAGGAAGCGTGGCTTCTTGTTGATACCGCTGAGAAGACACAAAAGAACTGCATGATGGCGGAGAATGTCTGCTACGGCCGTGATGAGCTGATGGTGTTGAATATGGTACGGCAAGGTTTGTTTGGTGACTTAACTCACGGTGAAGCCGCCTATATTCATGAACTCCGCTGGCAGATGAAACAGATTGAGCATAAGACAGGGTCTTGGCGTACAGGGTGGCATGCAAAAACAAATGCTAACTTGTATCCTACACATGGCTTGGGACCTGTTGCTCAATATATGAATATCAACCGTGGTGATCGGTTTGATTATATGAATTCAATGAGTAGCCCGGCGCTTGGTCGCGCTGCATATGCCAAACGTGAATTCCCAGCGGACCATCAACGCAATCAGTTAAATTATATCGCTGGGGATATGAATACCAGCATGATCAAAACCAAACTGGGCCGCACCATTATGGTTCAGCATGATACTACAACACCGCGCCCCTATAGCCGCCTAAACCTGATTCAAGGCACCAACGGTGCGTTTGCAGGTTTCCCAAACAGGATTGCGCTTGAAGAAGGCGGTACACAAACTTTCCACCGGTGGGACCATGACATGGAGCCTTGGTACAAGAAGTTTGAGCACCCCCTTTGGAAACGTGTTGGTGATGAAGCCGTTAAAAATGGCGGCCACGGCGGAATGGACTTCGTGATGCTTTGGCGGTTTATTTTCTGCCTCAGGAACGGGCAGCCACTTGATCAGGATGTATATGACGCAGCCGCATGGTCAGCGGTTATGCCGCTTTCCGCAGCGTCGGTTAGCGATAGAGGCAACAGTAAAGATTTCCCCGATTTTACAAGAGGGATTTGGAAGACGGCGAAGCCACTGGGCATCGTTACCTAAAACAAAAGTAAAGGGCCATAGAGCCTTATAATCGGAGGCTTTCCTAAGTCTCCGATCCGGTAAACTCATGCAAAAAAAAACACTTAAGGGAGAGGACATATGGATATGAATAGAGGAAAGCTTAATCGCTCTTTCAGTAGGGCGTTATTGACGGTTTCCACCATTGCTTTAATGACAAATTTGAATGCTATATCGGCACAAGATAATGCTGCCGCAGAGGATGAGGCGTTTGATGAAATTGTTGTCACTGGTGTGCGTAGCAGTATTAAAAAATCATTAGATTTAAAGCGCAATGCTGAAAACATTGTTGATGCAATCGTTGCTGAAGATATTGGAAAATTTCCAGATGAGAATCTGGCGGAGGCTCTGCAGCGGGTTACCGGTGTTACCATAACGCGTAACCGCGGTGAGGGACAAAACATCACCGTCCGTGGACTTGGTGACGACTATAACGTAACGACATTGAATGGTCGGCGGTTGGCGTCTGAAAATTCAGGCCGTGACTTTAACTTTGATATGATCGCGTCTGAGCTAGTTGGTGCGCTTGAGGTATATAAAACGCCGCAAGCAGATTTGCCTGAAGGTGGGATCGGATCGATTGTTAATATCAAAACACGCCGTCCACTAGAACTTGGTGATTTTGCTCTTACTGCATCGGCTAAAGGGATTTATGAAAGCCGCACAAAAGATATCAATCCGCATGGCTCATTTTTGATCAGTAATGTTTTTGCGGATGGCAAGTTTGGGGCACTTTTTTCTGCGACTTACTCAAAGAAGACGTTGCGAGAAGATACATATATTGGCGAAGGGTTTTATGACCCTGAGGCAGGTAATGGCTGGATCACAGTCCCTTTTGACGCTGATGGCAACGGGCAGATTAATAATGACCTAGATGGTTCTGGCGATATTAATGATGATGAAAATGCTGATATCGGTGCTGGTAGTGAATATTTCGAGGCCATGATCCCGGGTTATGTTCGGTACGGAAACGCACAAGATACGCGGAAACGCATAGGCTTTAATCTTGCACTACAGTGGCGCCCTAGTGACAACCTAGATGTAAACTTCGATGGTGTTTATTCAGAATATAAAACTAATGGGACTGATTATCAGCTTTCATTTGTGAACTATGATGAAAGTTGGACGCCTGGTATCCCGACGGTGACTTCAATTGACCATGATAGTGAAGGACGCATTAATTACTTAGAGTTTGGTAATTCGCCGATCGTAGAGGTTCTGAATACAAGTTTGCCGCGGAAAGCGACAACTTATCAAGCAGGTTTTAACATTGTGTGGACGAATGATACGCTTACATTCGATCTGGATGCGTCACATTCTAAATCAGAAAATAAAAATGCTGGCGATAACCGCTATATTGTTGCGCGTGGTATCGTTGACTCGTTTGTTATTGACCATACAGCAGGTAACCTTCTGCCGAATGTAACACTCAATCCGTCGTTGGACGAAAATCAGCCCTTTGGTGCGCATTATAGCTATAACTCAGGTACTGCCATCATTGATAAAGTGTCGGAGATTAAGCTTAAAGGTAAATGGGTACCAAACAGCGATTTCCTAACCGCTGTGGATTTTGGTGTTGGGTATAGCGAACAGTCAAAAGACCGAGAAACTTTTGCGTCACGCAACCCATCTGCTTACAGCAATGGTGGGCAGTATTTAACACGAGATGGTTATGCGTTTGACGATAGCAGTGTAGAAAGCTTTGGCCCGCTCAATCTATTCCGTTTACCAAATGATATCTTTGTAGCGCCAACTTTTGATAACTTTCTTGCGGGCGAGCCGGGTACACCGCCCGCACCATGGCCAGGGTTTGATTATGATAGGTTGTTTGCCCATTATCAGTCTATAAATGCTGATGCTGCTAACGAGCTGATTAAAGCAAGCTTCCGAGCAGACCGGTCTTTCAAAATAAAAGAGCAGTTGCTTAGTGCCTATGTGAAGGCCAAGTTTGAAAATGAGATTGGGGACATGCCATATCTTCTCGACATGGGGGTACGTTTCGTTGAAACCAAAGTGACATCATCTGGTGTGAAACGTGACGCTAGCCAAGTTGTTCTGGATGAGAATGGTGAAGCAGTTGGTGACAGTTGGCGCAACTTTGTACCAGTTGAAACTGAAGGTAGTTATTTTGATGTTCTACCGAGCCTGAATTTCCGCCTGAATTTACGGGAGGATTTGATTTGGCGTGTGGCAGCTGCGAAAGTGATGACGCGACCTGCACTCGATCAATTATCACCATATGAAAATGTCAATATCAGTAGTTTGCGTATTGATCGTAGTAACCCGGATCTTGATCCATTTCGCGCAAATCAACTGGATACGACACTTGAGTGGTATTTTGCGGACTATAGCGCTTTGACAGTTGCGCTCTTTTATAAAGATATTCAATCTTTTGTCAGCACAAAGGATCATTCAGGTGATGTTGGGGGCCGTACTTGGAATATCCGTCAGCCTGAGAACTCTGAGTTTGGTGCTAGCATTAAAGGGATTGAACTTTCGTATCAGCAGACATTTGATAACTGGCTACCAGAAGCATTTCACGGTCTTGGTATGCAAGTTAACTACACGCGCACATCTAGCTCTTTTGATGACCCTGATTACGAAGGTTTGCCGTTTACAGGAATGTCAAAAGATAGCTACAATCTTGTTGGTTATTATGAAAATGACAAGCTGCAATTACGAGTGGCCTATAATTGGCGCGGTAAGTACGTAGAAAGTCCTGATGCGTGGGGTGGGCCTGAGTGGGTTGCTGCTTACGGTCAGGTTGATGCAAGCGCAAGCTACCGTATTACAGAGCAGATTACAGCTTTTGCAGAAATCAGCAATTTAACCAATTCACGCTATCAAAAATATGTGAAGCGCGAAGAACAAGTTAGCTACTTGTCTCGTTTTGGTCGCCAGATTTCAGTTGGTGCACGATTTACTTTCTAAAGTAAGCTTGAGGCTGGACAAGAATTTTCTCCAGCCTCCAAGCGATAAATGTTGGTTTTCACATTAAGTGGTTCAAAACAGCATGAATGCACTCCGTTTGATCAGATATAATGATTCACGTTTTCACATATAGTGATTTAAAATCTTGAATTTTCACAGTTGATGAATCATTTACGGTAAGGCTGCGCAATTATCCCCGCTAAGGGCATTTAGATGCTAGGAAGCGGACATTACGCATCATGCACCGGAAGGGCTGCTTCTGACCTATTCCGTTGAAAAACTCCTCGCAAAAGCGTCCTTGCCGTGATTCACTTGTTTTGTGAAGAAACGGGAGGATTGAGCGATGATGGGACGGCAGGCGAGCGATCAGAGGCAGCTGTTTTACGCGTTTGATCTGGAAACGGTGGTGCCAGCGGATCATCTGCTGCGCGGTATTGATAAGTTTCTCGACCTGAGTGATCTGCGCCTGCATCTATCATCTTATTACAGCCACACGGGTCGCCCCTCAATTGATCCTATCCTGATGATGCGTATGCTGATCGTGGGCTATGCATTTGGTATCCGCTCTGAGCGTCGTTTGTGCGAGGAAGTACGGCTCAATCTTGCGTATCGTTGGTTCTGCCGGTTAGGGCTGGAGGATGCGGTGCCGGATCATTCAACCTTCTCCAAGAACCGGCATGGCCGCTTCCGCGACAGCGGGCTGTTCCGGCATGTGTTTGAGGGTGTGCTGGCACGGTGCATGAAAGAGGGTTTGGTGAGTGGCGAAGGCTTTGCCATTGACGCCAGCCTCATTAAAGCTGATGCCAACCGCCAGCGTGGTGTAACCGTAGGTGATGTGACTGATTGGGCCGATGCCAAGGTCGCCACCCGGCCTGTCCGGGAATATATAGCTGCGCTTGAGGCAGCAGTGCCAAGCGGCACGCAACCGAAGAATATCTCCCTGACCGATCCAGCTTCGCGTTGGACATCCGCCGCGGGTGGTCCTGCCTTTTATGCCTACTCTGCCAATTATCTGATCGACCTAGATGTAGGCATCATTGTTGACAGCGAGACCACAACCGCCCGTCGGACGGAGGAAGTAGAGACCACGAAAACCATGATTGAGCGCACGGAGAAACGCTTTGGCCTGAAGCCGGACCGTTTAGCTGCCGACACGGCATATGGCTCTGCGCCAACGCTGGCTTGGCTCGTAGAGGAGAAAGCGATCGAGCCGCATATTCCGGTGTGGGACAAGTCTGCTGGCAAAGAAGGCTTGTTCCCGCGCTCGGCCTTCACCTTCGACAAAGAAAACAACGTTTATGTCTGCCCTGGCGGCAAGCGACTTCATACGACAGGACGCGTCACTTCCGACAACACCATTCTCTATCGTTCACGTAATTCGGACTGTGCAGGCTGTACGCTCAAGCCAACCTGCTGCCCCAATACTCCGGGGCGCAAGATCGCCAGATCAGTTCATGAAGAAGCGCGCGATTATGCCCGCTCACTCAGAGATACACCAGCCTACCTGCAGTCTCGTAAAGATCGCAAGAAGGTGGAGATGTCTTTTGCTCACCTCAAACGTATCCTCAAACTTGATCGGCTGAGATGGCGCGGCATGACGGGAGCCAATGATGAACTTCTGCTCGCCGCCACGGCCATGAACCTCAGGAAAATGGCAACACTGATCTGGAAACCGCCAAGAGACGATAGGATAAGTGTGCCTGCGTGATATCAAAACGGCCCAAGTACCCGCCTAAAACCGCATAATCAGCGGTGAAGGCGGAATAGAGCACTCATGCCAAGCATCAACGCCCCGAAGCCGCAGACCAAGGAGCAACACAGAAGAGTTTTTCAACGGAATAG
>CAXBKT010000080.1:0-15589 GCA_963976155.1 uncultured Kordiimonadaceae bacterium
TTGTTCGACATGGAACATATGGTCGGCATTTGGCAGGGCTACAAATTTGTTTCGTTTGAAGGCTGCTGCGACGCGCTTGTTTTCTTCAACGGGAACAAAGCTATCGTGTTCTCCTGTGAAAACTGTAGTCTCAATATCGGGCATGAGACTGAGATCTGTTCCCGGGTCTTTTAATATGCGCTTTGTGTTATGGATAAACTGCTCGGTTATACCATCGTTTGAGTGCATAAGTGCGTGCCGCAGTTTTTCACCTGTGATTTTACACAGTCTGTTGGTCTCTCTTAGCTCAGGGTTGGTCATTAGATCTGTGAAACCATCGGCAAATTCTTGCCTTTTGTTCCATTTAAGGAGGAAGAGAAGACGACTAAACTCATACTCAAGCCGCTCTGGTAAATGGTCCATTGCAGCACCAAGAACAAGACGTTCAATGTTTGGGAACATCTGAGCATAGCGCATTGCGATGATACTACCGTAGCTACATCCCAATAAATTGATGCGATCCACACCGAGTTCGTTGACGAGGCAGTGGTTGATAGCCGTGCAGATAAACTCAAATGGGTAACTATGGGGGAGAACGCCTGTATCGCCGTTGCCCGGAGTGTCTACAGCAATGACCCATGTTTTTTGGGCAAAAGCATTGCTTAATTTTTCAATTTGACGGATATTTTGGAAAGCACCGCCTATGAATACGAGGGGAAGGGTACTTCGGCATGTTCCATACTGTTTCATATGGACGGGAAACCCGTTATAGCTAAAGCGGTGAATTGGACTCGAGACAGACAAGTTATGTTTACTAGACATCTTAACCTCTCCTTCGGTTTTCACTCACATGAGGATGAAACCCAATAGTTTTTACATACACAAACAATCCAGGTTCATTACTGACACATTCAGTAATTTTGGTTTACAACCCCGGGCAATATTAGCTGGGCCTTACCCTATACTGCATGAACAGGGCCATTTTTGCTTTCCTTCAAAACAAAAATCGTTAGTGTGCCCTAAATTTTAGATTGAATTACGTGGATTTGGTGTGATGGTCATTACGCAAGAAATTGAAAAAAGGCGCACTTTTGCCATTATCGCGCACCCGGCATTTGGGTAAGCAGAGTTTCCTCAACACGTTTTTTTTGAAATAAAATTAGTCCATACCCCCCTAAACTATACAAATTAGTAAGCTTTTTGGGTTCTCTTGCGAGGTATGCAGTAAGTTGGTGTGCAAACTCGTGTACAAAATAGCTGTTTAAGATGTGTACAAACTGTTTGTACACATTGAGAAAAGATAATTATCTAAGTATTTCTAACATTTAAAATAATTATGATCTGCTGTTGGGCTTTGCGCAATGATTGCGAAAATATGGAATGCAGATGATCGCTAATATCGTGCATAGTTAGTATAACAGAGTATCGAGTATTTCAGGGGTCAGAACTTCCTGCTTTTCCAGTGTTTGGGTTAGTTTTTTCTTCTTAAGCAGACAGTACTCAAAAACTTGAGGAAAACTGTTTAGACTAAGGTCGCTACACGATAACTCAATTGTAGTGCTGGTTACGTAATCTAGGTACGCATGAGCATTTTCTACTAGAGGTTCTATATGGTCCACAGATTCACCTGAGTGAACAATGAGATTGCGCGTACGGTAAATCCTCCTCAATTGCCATTGGACCCTGCGAACATGATCGTCTAGTAGTGATAGAATATGCGCTGACGACGAGAGCTTTTGAGAGAGATCCCAGATTCTATACCTAAGCAGCGGAAATCTCTCTAGTTGGGAGAACAGTTTTTCACGGGCTGGTTTAAAGGTATGAAGAGAAAGTAGTCTTATGCATCGTTGCTCTCTTGAGAATTCTTTTTCTGGAACGAGTGATTTCAGGGTGTTTGTCTCGTACAATTCAATATCACGGGCACAAGAAGTTACAAGTTTAGCGATGTATCGCAGTTGCAGCACTGGTGTTACATTATTTATAACATTTTCTACTTTACTTCTTTTTAGATTTTCCGGGCATATAGCTTCGAGAGCTATCCATAGATTTAGAAGTTGGTTTGATGGGTCGTCGGTTCTAATTGAAGCTCCGTGCAAAGACACTGCTCCGTGAAAAATTGATCGTTGCGATGTGATCCTGTTTAAAGTGAACTGGCTCACAAACTTCTCAAATTCTTTTGCCGCAGGTTCTTTGCGACGATCATTCCCCCTTAATATAATATTGGTTGGTTTTGTTGTAATCTGGGGATCACTTATACAACATTGTTTTACAACTGCTTTATCGCACCATTTTATGGTTTCTTTGTGATGAAAGAGTCCAAAGAGATCAGCGATTAAAGCCAAACGTTTTTCTGCCATCTGCCTAGCAGTGAATACATCACCCGCATCAATATCGTCAATTTCTACTAACGTTTGGTTTCGCGACGGCTTAAGAGCTTTGGCAAAAGGCTGGCAGTCCAGTTCCTCAGGCAGTTCGGTCAAAACTTTGCATTTAAATCTCGAAAGTGAACTTTCTAGCTCTTTTATGACGTTAGACACAACAAAGTATGCAGTGCAGGCATGGATATGGAGAGGAAATAGATCAAATAGATCGAGTATGCAGTCCGGAGAGGTAATTGTTGTTGTTCTAAAGAAATGGGTAATCTCTTTTTTGAGATACTGCTGACTATGTCCGCAATTGATCAACGTAGTAATGTATGTTCCGGCTCCGTAGTTGATTTCTTTTTTTTTGTTTTGTCGGATGGCGGTCATCAAAGATGCCTGCGTCTCTGCTAAATATGGACGTGCTGAAATTGTTCTATATAGCAACTGGATTCTGAGAAGAACGAGATCTAGGTTGAGAATTCCTTTTGTTTTATCGAAATCTGGTTTGGGGAAGTATTCATCAACATCTAAAGTTAGCAGCGATTTTGCTATCTTGTCATTGGTCAACGAAACTCTTAGCTCATCTAAGATGTGGATCACATTGTATGGATCAATATTACCTTCTTTAACCTGACTTATTACGGAAATTACTTCGACACATAAGGACGGAGTATTAAGTGTTTTGGGCTTGTATGTATCTAATGTGTAATCGAATAAAAGTTCATCCAATCGTTGAGCAAAAAAAAGTAGCCCTTCGAGCTCTTTCGTATAAGTCCAGTTCTTAATTGGTGTAATTTGCATCGTAACTTGACCCCCAGAGTAAAAGTTTCACGTGCAAATTAGCTAATAAGTTGGGATTAAACAATCAAACGCTACTATTTTATATTTCCTTGCCGGCAAATAAATCCGGGAAACGCACTAGATTTCTAATCATACTAAATAACGTGTTTCTTATTCTATTTTTGTCTGTTATACAGCCGAAACTCTAGGGTTTAAGCCAGTTTTTAAACTAGATGTTTTGGTTTTCTTTATGTGTACAAACGTGTGTACAAATTCATTGTTTTCGAACCGAAGTGCTGTGTGTGGGGTTGATTAAGTGACTGTTTTAAATGATGAAATTGGTAAAAGACGCACGTTTGCTATAATAGCGCACCCTGACGCCGGTAAAACCACTTTAACAGAGAAATTGCTGTTGTTTGGCGGTGCTATTCAGCTCGCCGGTGAGGTGAAGGCAAAAGGCGAACGTAGACGCGCGCGTTCAGACTGGATGAAAGTGGAGCAGGAGCGGGGTATTTCAGTTGCTTCCTCTGTTATGACCTTTGACTTTGAAGGGCGCACATTCAATCTGCTTGATACACCAGGTCACGAAGATTTTTCTGAGGATACGTACCGTACACTATCTGCTGTGGACAGTGCCGTGATGGTACTTGATGCAGCAAAGGGTATTGAGCGGCAAACGCTGAAGCTTTTTGAGGTGTGTCGCCTACGTGACATGCCTATCACAACTTTTGTCAACAAAATGGACCGCGAAGCAAAGGACCCATTCGAGCTACTGGATGAAGTAGAGCAAAAGCTTGCGCTTGACGTTACACCTGCAAGTTGGCCTATCGGGATGGGACGAAACTTCCTTGGATGTTATGATCTTATTGCTGATCAGCTTATTCTTTTTGACCGCGGTAAAGGGGCAACTCTCAGTGAGAGTGTGAAATGCTCTGGTCTTGAGGATCCAAAACTTGAAGGGCTGTTGCCAGAGGATGCGCTTGCCAAGTTACGGGAAGATGTTGAGATGGTGCGTGAACTATGCCCACCATTTTCGCTTGAAGACTATCTTGCGGGGACGCTCACTCCAGTGTTCTTTGGTTCAGCTGTTAATACCTTTGGGGTACAGGAACTTCTTAAGGGTGTGGGTGAATTTGCTCCCAGTCCACGCGCAGGCAAAGCGCTTGAACGAAGAGTTGAGCCCTCTGAAAAAAAGGTTTCGGCTTTTGTCTTTAAAATACAAGCGAATATGGATCCAAAACACCGTGACCGTATCGCATTTGTTCGGATGGTGTCTGGCAAATTTAAAAAAGGTATGAAGCTTACTCATGTACGCAGTAAAAAGATAATGGCTGTCCATAATGCGCAATTGTTCTTGGCTCAAGACAGAGAGGTTGCGGAAGAAGCCTACGCTGGTGACATTATGGGGATTCCAAACCATGGTAACTTGCGCATCGGTGATACTCTGACAGAAGGTGAAATGCTGCGTTTTACAGGTGTGCCATCTTTCGCACCCGAGATGCTTCAAAAAGTGCGTTCCGAAGACCCGATGAAAGCGAAACATCTTGGACGCGCTCTAGAGCAACTTGCCGAGGAGGGGGCCGCTAGTGTCTTTAAACCAAATCTAGGCAGTGATTGGGTTGTAGGTGTTGTTGGAGGCCTTCAGTTTGAAGTGCTGGCAGACCGTATTCGTACAGAATACCAAATCCCGGTTAAGTTTGAGGCAACGACTTTGATGACAGCAGAGTGGGTTGAGGGTGAACCGCGTGAGGTTAAGCAGTTCTCTGACCAAAACCGTGCTTCTATGGCCGTCGATCACTCGGGAGCTCCTGTTTATCTTGCTCGCAATAGTTGGCATTTGGATAAAGCCAAAGAAGATTTTCCAACATTACGGTTTTTGAAAATTAAAGAAGAAACGGCTTAGTATTTGAAAGTTTCTAGAATAGATTAAACACCCAGTTTTAAAGGTGTGGGTAATAAAAAGGCAGCTTATTAAGCTGCTTTTTTGGTTTATTTTTTATCAGGATTATCTGGTTTAGGTTCATCCACAACTTCAATGCGGACATCACCTTTGCGTCTCATTTCTTGACGGCGCATGTTAGTGATATATTCTCTCATCGCTCTCGGGATACCTACATTCATGTGTTCGCCGTCTGTTTTATCCCTAAGTCGGTCAAGCATAGAAGTAGTGCCATCAATAGTATTCTGTCCACCTTCACCACTAGCGCCAAAGGTGTCGCCAGCACCTACTGTAGCGAAAGTTAGGGCTGCGGAGTTGTTGCTTTGAGATGTACCTGCGTCCTTTCCTCCAGCGTATAGGTCTGTTGTGTTATAGTCGGTTTTGAGGAATTTTATCTTTCTCGTATTCTCAATGTCAGCCTTAATATTTCTATTTGAGATTTGAAGAATGTGTTTCTTTACATCGGATTCCCAGCTCGGGAATAGAGAGGCATTCTCTTCATAAAACTTAGCAACCCTTAGGGTTTTCCCTTTTGCTTTTGCCCCTCGGTTTGAGTTTACAAATTCACGTGCACTACTGTTCAGTAAGGTATGAACGTTTTTACCTGTGAACGCCTGCTTTTGAATACTCGGTCCGCCAATATACCCCTGATACAGTCCGTAAATCGTAAGTGTGGTGTCCCACTTATTAGGAATGATGGTATATTGGATATCATTAAGAGATAGGGCTACGCCTGAAATGTTTAGGGTTTTTCTCGCCCATATGCCGTCTTTGGCGTTTTTTTTCTTTTTAAGTTTTCTAAAGGGATACTCTTTTGCCATTTGCTCAATGAGGGTAATATTGTAAATATTGAGCCAATACGCCAACTGCTCTTGCTTGCGCCAAAGTTTAAGTGGGGCGTCTGCTGGTACTTTCTCAAGACTTTCTTTGATTTCAGTGAGCATTTGTATATTGGCGATGCTCGATAATTCGCGCAAGTTTATCCTGTTACCTTCATTTCTCGTGTCACTAGTATTGCGCCGTGAAATCCGTGAACCGGTTGGCGCGGCTTTACTTGAGTTCAAGGAGCTCGCGCGCCTTGATGACCGTTTTGGCCCAATCACTGTATTGCGTAAAATTAGCGACCAATCAGAATAATCAACTTCTATTGGTGAGCTTTCTGTCGACCCTCTAAAGGGTTCAGGTATTCGAGTTTCATCTGCTTGCGCTGACAGGCTTGCAACGACTGCTGCAAAAATGAGCTTTATCAGTTTCATTTCTAGTTCCCCATTCGATCGCTAAGTTTCTTCTCAAAAATTGTGTGGATGCTAACAATAGTTGTAGTGCTATTCTATCCACACATCGTTTATGCTTAAATTGACTTCGTCGTAAATGGAGGAGGGGTGAATGCCTGAAAAGCTAGGAAAAGTAACAGGATTGGGAGGTGTTTTTGTTAAAAGCAACAATACCAAAAGTTTAGTTGCATGGTACCGTGAGAAATTGGGTTTCCCATTTGATGGGTACGGTTCAAGCTTTTTGTTCCGTGAGAATGAGGAACCTAATAAGCTCGGGTATAATGTCTGGGGGCCCTTTAAACATGATACGACTTACTTTGAGCCGTCTCAAAAGGACTTTATGATTAATCTGAGAGTTGAAGGCCTTGAAAGTTTATTGGCGAGGCTTAAAGCTGAAGGTGTTGAGCAAATAGGTGAGGTGGAAAAGCATGATTATGGACATTTTGCGTGGATCATTGATCCAGAAGGCACAAAAATAGAATTGTGGGAGCAAATTGGGGAGCCTCCCATTGTTGATAATAAGGCCCTTTAACCGTGTGCTGCTCTGAAAAGCTAACTTCCTACTCCGGGTGGCGGGGTGGTACCAAAACTTTGCACAAGTGACCCCGCAACCAAATTCCACCCGTCGACCATAACGAAGAAAATGAGTTTAAAAGGCATTGCAATCATGGGTGGGGGGAGCATCATCATACCCATAGACATAAGGATGGACGCTACCACCATGTCAATTACGATAAAGGGAATATAAAGTAGGAAGCCGATTTCAAAGGCTCGGCGTATTTCACTTATCATGAACGCAGGGACAAGTGTTGTAATGGGTACTGTTTCTGGCGTCACAGTGTCGATGTTCTCGCCTGAAAGGTCAACAAAGAGAGCGAGGTCTTTCTCCCTAACTTGACTGAGCATGAAGTTTCTTAGCGGCACGGACCCTCTTTGGTAGGCTTCAACGCCGTCAATTTGCTCATTAATAAGGGGCTCAATGCCTACATCCCATACTTGGGTCAGGGTAGGGGTCATGACGTAACCAGTCAGAAAAAGAGCAAGGGACACTAACACCATATTTGGTGGGTTTTGTTGTGTACCCATCGCGCTACGGAGCATTGAAAACACAATAATCATGCGGATAAAGCTCGTTGTCATGATTAAGATGCTTGGTGCTAAACTTAGAATAGTTAGCAACAGTATCATTTGCACAACGCGGCCGTTAATAGTGCCTGCTTGTCCCAAGTCAATATTGAGGGATTGTGCAAAAACACTGGATGATATACTGAGACTGGCCACAATGACGAGGGGTAGAAAAAGGAAAAAAGCCTTCAGTATAAGCCGCTTGTGTAGCTGGAAGTTGAACAGTTTAGTTTGTCTCATGTTCTTCAACCATCTCTTTGAATTCTGGTTTGCTAATACTAATGGGTGTAACACCGGATGAATGTGTTGCAAGGAGATATTCTGTTCCTTTCCATTCAACTACTATTAATCGGTTTCTACTATCGACCATCCGGCTTTCAATAATGTTAATTTGTTTTTTGCCACTTAATTTGCTGGGTTGACCTAGCACAAGTCCATATCGCTTCAATGCCCATGCGGCAAGGGCAAGAATTGCCAGCACAAAAAGCAGGGCAGAAAATGCCTGCAACCCTTCTGATACCATTATTCATCGCCTTTCTGTTTAATAGACTGGTCGTCAGTGTTTATGCTTTTTTCTTGCAGCCTATTGTTCTCGGCATATACCCGTTCCAAGATAAGGGAAACTGCATGGAGAGCCTCCAGGGGAACTGGGCTTTCCACTTCAAATGCAGCGAGTAACTCAGTTAAGTCTTTGTCTTGACGGACTTTTACGCCTTCAGCGAACGCAATGTCGAGTATTTTTTCCGCGAGGGTACCTTCACCTTTTGCTATAATACGGGATGGTCTGGCACCATCATTTCCTTGTACAGCAATGGCTTTGATTGGTTCGCTATTTTTTTGATCTTCTGATGTCATGGAGATATTGAGCAAGATTTGCATGGAAATTGCAAGGCCGTTAAGTGAACGAAGTAAATTGTATGTGTTTGCAACTTGTTAACGGGCAATAAGGCATGTTAGGCTTAGTATATGGCTAGCCCACTCTTAATAACGTAAGGTTGGTAATGGATTTATCGTCGATCCCAATAATGAATGCGCTGAAAAAGCACATGAACTGGTTAAATACTAATCAGTCTGTGATTAGCCAAAATATCGCGAATGCTGATACTCCTGGCTATCGAGCTAAGCAATTAGAAAGAAATGATTTTTCAGGCTTGGTCGACCAGTTATCAAGCGGGCAAACTGGCTCGTCAAAAAGTACGGTAATGAAAACTAATAGTGCGCGTCATATGAATGCAGCCGGTGTAACAGGCGATACTGCTACAGTTAAAAAAGCGGACAGTTCAGAAGAATCACTGAATGGTAATTCCGTTGTTCTAGAAGATGAAATGTTGAAGCTTGCTGATAACCAAATGAAGTATGGCATGGTTGTTAACTTGTATAAGAAGAATATGGGCCTGATGAAGATAGCGATGGGCAAAGGTGGCGGACGTTAAAAGCTTCGCCGTTGATGGTAAGAGGATGATAGGAGCCTGAAATGGATTTAGAAAAGGCAATGATGGCGTCGGCCTCTGGGTTGCGTGCGCAAAGTGTGCGTATGCGCGTTATTTCAGAAAACATAGCTAACCAAAACTCTGTGGCTTCGGAGCCTGGTGCGGACCCTTATCGTCGTAAAATTGTTACTTTTAAAACTGAGTTAGACAGGGCTTCTGGCGTAGAAACCGTTAAAGCAGACGGTGTTGATATGGACCAGAAAGAGTTCGGAAAAAAGTATGACCCCGGTAATCCTGCAGCCGATGCGTCGGGATATATCAAAACGTCGAATGTTAATGGAATGATTGAATTAATGGACATGCGGCAAGCACAGCGTACTTACCAGTCAAATTTGAATGCTCTTGAAGCTAGTCGCCGTATGGCAACTATGACCCTTGATCTGTTGCGGTAGGATTGATCGATGAATATTAAACAACTTGATGCGGTTAGTGCTTACTCACAAGCAACCAAGCAAATGCAGGATGGCTTAGAATCCCGTGACGGCAAAGACGGGGTGTCCGGCGAAGGGTCGGTTTTCTCCTCAATGGTTGGTGACGCCCTTGGCAATGTTCAGAATGCGACAACAAATCTTGAGGTGCAGTCTGCGAAGGCGCTTGTTGGTGAAGCCAATATGGTTGATGTCGTGACAGCGGCTTCGAATGCAGAGATGGTCGTTAACACGGTGGTTAGCGTGAGGGACAAAGTTATAGCCGCTTATAACGACATCCTCAAAATGCCAGTCTAGTGTAATCCTGAACGTGTAAGGGGGCGGTATTGACTCCACTAGAGATTATGGACGTTGCTAGGGATGCACTTGGAACCCTTATGACGACTGCGGGGCCAATTTTGGCCATAGGGTTGGGCGTAGGTTTAGCATTGGCTTTTTTTCAGGCGCTTACGCAATTGCAGGAAATGACCCTGACTTTTGTACCCAAAATCATGGCAATATTCAGCGCATTGTTAATTTTACTACCATATATGGGGCGGAACTTAAGCGATTTAATGGTCAGAATTTCAGAACGCATAGCCTCCGGCGGATAATATTATGTTGGCCAATGTTCTGCCTGCTGAAATATTTGGTTTTCTTTTAATAACTGTGCGAATGGCGGCCTTAATTATGGTTGTGCCAATTTTTGGCGAGCGGAGTATTCCGCAACGTGCCCGAGTTGGTTTTGCATTTGCTATCGCTTTGGTCGTCTACCCCACTATCAGTAATAGTTTGCCTACTATGCCTGCATCACCTGTTGCTCTTGCAGTTTTATTCATACAGGAGTTAACGATTGGGCTGATACTTGGACTGTCTATAAGAATTTTGTTATCATCGCTTCATACGGCGGGGTCCATTATCGCTTTCCAAACAGGACTAGCCGCAGCACAAGCTTTCGATCCGGCACAGGGTACACAAAGTGTAATTATTGCGGCCTTCTTTAATCTCATTGCAACGGTAATGATATTGGCTGCAGACCTGCACCATCTTATGCTTCGGGGTATGATCTATAGTTACCAAAAGTTTCCAGTCGGTGAGGCTGTTCCAATTACTGATTTTGCATCCTTAATAACTAGTTTTGTTGCAGGTTCGTTTTTACTCGGGTTTCAAATCGCTTCACCATTCATCGTCTATGGGATTATATATAACCTCGGCCTTGGGCTGGTAGCTCGTATGGTTCAGGGATTTCAGGTGTTTTTTGTTGGGATGCCTATTAATATTTTCATGGGATTTGTCCTTATCATGGTTCTCCTTAGCTCCATTATGAATCTATTCTTAAGTAGGTTTGAAGAGCTTCTTTTAGCAATGATAGGGTAAATGAATGGCTGATGAAGACGAGAGTCAAAAAACCGAAGAGCCGACACCCAAAAAACTACAGGAAGCTAAGAATAAAGGTGAAATGATAACAAGTCAGGAGGTGAAAACCCTGATTATGTTATTGTCCGTCACGGCCGTGATTGCAGCATTGGGCAACTTTATTGCAGGTGGTATCCGGGATGTTCTGCGAGGATATATGTCGCGGGTTTATGATATCTCATCAGATCAATCGGGTATAACTACTCAGGTGGTGTCATTGGTTCAGCAGGTTTCTTGGATCATGATGGTGCCGTTGGGGATATTCATCTTTGCAGCGATCGTTGCGAACAGGATGCAGAATTCTTCCGTACTGGCTTGGGATAAAGTTAAGCCTAATATTAAAAATTTATCGCTTATTAAAGGCGCGAAAAAAATATTCTCAAAGAGGATATTTGTAGAGTTTGGTAAAATATCCGGCAAACTAATTGCTGTATCTGGGACTGTATTTCTGATTGTTTATCCTGAGCGCTCGCGGTTGGACACCGTCATGTTGTTACCGCCAGTTGAGATGATACTGTTGATAAAAATGATGGCTATCAAGCTACTGATTGGCGTTTTGATTGTCTTAATTCTTATTGCCGCGCTTGATTATTCCTATCAAAAATATCAGTTTCATAAACGCATGAAAATGACCAAACAGGAAGTCAAAGACGAACGGAAACAATCTGACGGGGACCCGAAAGTTAAAGCTAGATTGCGACAGATAAGGTTTGAACGACATGCCCAGCGTATGATGGCGAACGTGCCCAATGCCGATGTTATTATTACCAACCCGACACATTATGCTGTGGCTATTGAATATAAACATGAGAAAATGGATGTGCCAGTCTTGCTTGCTAAGGGGGTTGATGAAGTAGCAATGCGTATTCGTGGTGTAGCTGAAGAAAATGACATCCCAATTATAGAAAACCCGCCTCTGGCACGTGCTCTTCATGCAAGTGTTGAAATTGATGAAGAAATACCAGCGGATCATTACAAGGCGGTTGCTGAAGTGATCAGTTATATATTGAAGTTAAAAAGGGCAGGATTAAAACCGAGGTAAATACCGGTGAGATAAAGCAACTTGCATGTGAGGCTGTCAAATCGTTAAAGTCATTGGAATTATCAAACAACTGTTCATGCAGTAGGGGTTTTTATGGAAAGTCGGCTGCCGCAACCTATTAGGGAAGCACTCCTCAATAACGAGATGCGGTCTGGTATCAAGCTGCTCGCAATGGCTCTTTCAGGGCTTGTCGGCGCTGGCGGCGTTTCCCTCATTACCTATATGTTGGTCGGGAGTAAGATTGCAATTGCTCTTGCTGGACTTGTCTTGATTTTAACTGCCTTTACAATTTTTCGAGCATTGAAAACTCTTGATCAACCTCTGAAGCAGAAAAACATGGTTGACCGCGAGCTCCTTAATGCCCTTGTGGGTATGGATCGACGCGCAATAGTGATCACAGGACTTGAGGGAGAGATACTCACAAGTAATCATGCATTTGACCGGATAGCCGGAAAATCAGTTCGCTGGTTAGTTGATATTTTTTCCGATCATTTTGAGGAAGAAAAAGCCGTTGGTATTGTCCAAGAGGTAGCACAGTTTGGTACTGCTCACACTGAGGAGCCTCTCGTGGCAACGACGGGTTCCATTGAGTTTTCAGGGCGCAGGATAGGGCACTATCTACTTTGGCAATTTGTGCAGCAATCAGACGCTAATCGACTTGCAAATGAAAAAACACAATACGAAGAATGGGCTGCCCCGATTTTTGAGAAATTGGATTGCGGTGTTTTACTTGAGGATTTTGATGGTAAACCATACTTCATTAATGACATTCTACATGACTGGCTCGGTTTAGAGGCGGATACTGATCTGCCGTCGAAAATTTTACTGAAAGCGGGTGAAAGCCAGATGCTCGTTGGTAAGCAACAGCGGATTGATGTCGATATTATCGATGTACCACTTAATACACGAGAAAAAGGGCGTGAAGTTGGCCGTTACCGTATAATCCGCAAGTTAGAGCAAATGCGGAGCAAACTCATTCCCGAAGAGCGCGAGTTCCTCATCGACCCTATATTTGATGCGGCGCCAGTTGCTGTTGCCGTTGTCGATAGAAAAGGTAACTTAAAGGAATGTAATCAGCCCCTAAAGCGGCATGCTGCAGGTCAGTCACTATCAGAGGGAGATTCAATTCTTAGTATCGTGAAAAAGGAAGACCGAGACGAATTACTCGAAATTATTGAGTTCGCCCACGACGGAAAGCCTTCTTCATATCCGCTAGATATTGTCTTCAATACTCAGCCAGAACGTGTTGGGCAGATATTCACCACATCTATTGCAAAAAGTGATGAGCGTTTTGCTATATTGTATTTGATTGATACCACTCAAGAAAAGAGCCTAGAGCGTCAGTTTGTGCAGGCGCAAAAAATGCAGGCAGTTGGCCAACTCGCTGGTGGTGTGGCTCATGACTTTAATAATCTTCTCACAGCCATAATTGGTTTCTGCGACTTGTTGCTCGTTAGGCATGATGCAGGTGATCAGTCTTTTTCAGATATTATTCAAATTAAACAAAATGCTAACCGTGCAGCAAATTTGGTTAGGCAGTTACTTGCCTTCTCTAGGCAACAGACACTCAGGCCTAAAGTACTGATGCTAACAGATATTCTTGCCGAAATTACGAACCTGATTCGTCGTTTGATTGGTGAAAATATCGACCTAAAAGTTGTTCATGGTAGGGACTTGTTACCAGTGAAAGTTGATCAGGGGCAGTTTGAGCAGGTTGTGATTAACTTGGCTGTGAATGCCCGTGATGCAATGCTTGATGGAGGGCGCCTAGAAATACGGACGAGCATGATTGGCCCTGACCACCCGCTTGTAGAGCGGTATGATGTGATTGTACCCGATGATTATGTACTTGTTGAAGTGCAAGATACAGGGTGTGGTATACCAAAGGATAATCTCAATAAAATATTTGAACCTTTTTTTACAACAAAGGAGGTAGGTCAGGGGACAGGATTAGGCCTTGCTACAGTCTACGGGATTGTAAAACAAACTGGTGGTTTTGTGTTTGTGGAGTCAGAACCTAATAACGGGACAACTTTCCTACTCTTCCTGAAAGCATATGGTGGGACTGAGGAGCTTGAAGCTCCGCCGAGTGACTTACCGGCAAGGGACTTGACTGGCAAGGGCACTATTCTCGTAGTTGAAGATGAAGACCCTGTACGCATGTTTGCCTCCCGGGCGCTTACAAACAAAGGCTACCATGTACTTGAGGCTGCATCAGGTGAGGCTGGCCTTGAAATACTTAAAACGTATGAAGGCAAAATTGATCTGCTAATTTCCGATGTTATTATGCCAACTATGGATGGCCCAACGCTTGTGAAAGAGGCCCGAAAGGATATGCCTGATTTACCTGTTATATTTGTGTCGGGGTATGCGGAAGATGTCTTCAGAAAAAGCCTGGAGGCAGAAGAATTCCAATTCCTACCGAAACCATTTTCTTTGAATGACCTAGCAGAACAGGTGAAGTCAATACTGGGCTAGGGTCAATAAGTCAGTGTTTCAGCCATATTTCTATAAATGAGAACAAATAGAGAATAAATGCTTTGACAAAAAGAACAAAGATGGTACAAAACTGGCATTGCAAGGATAAACAGCCTGTGGAATAAGGGAGCCAATAAATGTCAGTAGCTGAATTACAGTTGGTTAAGGGAGCATCCATGGATAAGAATAAGGCGCTGGAAGCTGCGCTAGGTCAAATCGACAGAGCCTTTGGTAAAGGTTCTGTTATGAAGCTTGGCCAAAAAAATAGTGGTATGGAAATAGAAACCATTTCCACAGGCTCCCTAAATCTTGATATCGCGCTGGGTATAGGCGGGTTGCCTAAAGGCCGCGTTGTTGAGGTTTACGGCCCAGAGAGTTCAGGTAAAACAACTCTAGCCTTACATGCTGTGGCTGAATGCCAAAAAGCGGGTGGTATTGCTGCCTTCGTCGATGCTGAACACGCCCTTGACCCCGTTTATGCTCGTAAGTTGGGCGTTGATGTGAATGAGCTGCTTGTTAGCCAGCCGGATACGGGAGAGCAAGCGCTAGAGATTACTGATACGTTGGTACGATCTGGTGCGATTGACATTCTTGTTGTCGATTCAGTTGCTGCACTTACGCCGCGTGCAGAGCTTGAGGGTGAGATGGGCGATAGTCATGTTGGCTTGCAGGCACGTTTAATGAGCCAGGCCCTGCGTAAGTTGACCGGATCTATTAATAAATCCAACACCATTGTAATTTTCATAAACCAAATTCGCATGAAAATTGGCGTGATGTATGGCAGTCCTGAAACAACAACAGGCGGTAACGCCTTGAAATTTTACGCATCGGTACGCCTTGATATTCGCCGCGTTGGTGCGATTAAAGACAAAGATGAAATCGTAGGAAATGCGACAAGGGTTAAGGTTGTTAAAAACAAACTTGCACCCCCGTTCAAGCAGGTTGAGTTCGATATTATGTACGGGGAAGGCGTTTCAAAGATGGGTGAAATTGTTGATCTCGGCGTAAAAGCAGGCGTGGTTGAAAAGTCAGGGTCTTGGTATAGCTACTCCAGTCAACGTATTGGTCAAGGACGTGAAAATGCGAAACGCTTCTTGCTAGAGAATACTGATATTGCGAACGAAATAGAGAGTGCTATTCGGCAAAATGCTGGGCTAGTTAACGAAGCAATGTTGGTTGAGCCCGATAAAGGGAAAGACGACGAATAAGATACTGAATTGATCTGTGCCAAACTTGGTATAGATTGGGGGCGAGGGAGCAGATATTTCTGCTCCCTTTTTGCGTTAGGGTGTCACA
>CAXBKT010000081.1:0-15575 GCA_963976155.1 uncultured Kordiimonadaceae bacterium
TGTGCCGCTACGTGTTTTAATTGTTGAAGATTATGCGCTTGTGCGGGAAATGCTGCGGGCAACCCTTGAAAAAGCAGGCCATGCGGTGGTGGCTGTGGATAATGGTGCCGAAGCGTATGAGGCGATTTATTCTCCCGTGGGTGAACGATTTGATATGATTTTGATGGATATGCATATGCCAATTATGGATGGGGCTGATGCGGTGAAACGTATTCGCTCTCTTGGTGGGCGCGAAGCTGATATTGCAATCATTGGTATGTCAGCTGATGTAATGTCGGAGCATGTGCAACGCTTTATTGATGCTGGTATTAATGCCTTTGTGACAAAGCCTATTGATTGGAATGAACTGGGGCGTGTCATGAAAAGTGTGATGACTAGTCATCATGGCCAGTCAGCGATGCAGCGACCAATGTTTGATCAATCTGGCGCAGGACAACCTTTGCTTATTGCTGATATTTTTACGCAGTTTGTGAATGCGCTGAGCCATGAACAATCAAGTGGTCTTTATGATGCGACAGTCGCCTTTTTTGCCGACTGTGAGAAAAAATTAAATGAATTAGACAGCAAGCCGGACTTTCTAAAGTCGCAGGAACTTGCCCATACCATTTTAGGGGCTGCCAGTACTGTTGGCGCGATGCAGGTTTCTGAAACAGCACATAAATTATGTGCACTTGAAACCGAGCCGGATGATTTGTCTGAGCGTATCGAACAGTTGAAGGACTTGCTGAAGAAATCTCAGGTGGAATTCGATAAACATTTCAGCGAACTTAAATCATCCGGTAAAATAGTACACTAATTACGCTTTCCATAGGGTAGGGACTGGCTTTTCAGTTCTTAACTAAGGCTTTTTTAGCAGGCTTTCCTCTGCCAAATAGCAAAACGATAAAGCAGGCAGTTAACCCACCGCCAGCCAAGCAGTAGGAAAGTGCTTCATATGCGCTTGGGAAAATAGTACTAGTGGCCAGGGCAGAACCAATTACACCACCTGTTGTCGGAAGGGCGCTGAGTAAACTGCTGGCTGTGCCGGCGGCATCACCCGCTGGTTCAAGAGCAATGGCATTGGCAACAGGTGCCATAATGCCATACCCAAGAATATAGAGAAATACACAAGCCCAGTAAGCGTAAAGCGGAACATAAGTTTGCGCCATCAGTAGAAAAGCGAGGCCAGCTAAGCCAGAGCAGCAAGCGCCAACTTTCAGAGAAGTACGAAGTTTACCTGTTTTCATGAGACGTTTACTAATGGCTGGCCCAATAATCACCGCCGCAGCGGCGAGGGCAAAAAGTGGCCCAAATTTCGTGGCGGATAGACCATAGCGAACCTCGGTCATGGCAGCGCCAGCCGCTAGGATAGTTGCATAACCCGCAAAAAGGGCTGCCATTGCACAGGTGCCCATTAGAAAATCACGCTCGCCCATAAGGCGGGTGACGAGCCCCCAAGACATAGGAACGCGGCTTTGTTCTGTCGCGGCATGAGCTTTAGTGGCAGGGGATACATAGAAATGTGCGAGTAACATTAACGCTAGGCCAAAAACGACCAAAAACCAAAAGGTGCCTGTCCAGTCAGTGAACATTAAAATGCCACTGCCTACAATAGGCGCAAGCAGTGGGGCGAGCCCAAAAATCATAAGGATAGTAGCAAGTAAATTCGCAGTGTCTTTGCCGCCGCCTTGGTCGCGGGCAATAGCGCGCGCAATCACTGGCGTGCTGCCACCAAAGATGCCTTGAAAAACCCGGGAAACGGCAAGCATTTCAAGGCTTGTAGCATAGATGCAAATTATCGAGGTCAAGATAAAACCGATAAGGCCGATAATCATTGGAGGCATGCGCCCATATTTGTCGGCGAGTGGCCCCCAAATAAGCTGCCCGGGGCCAAAGCCAAGGAAATAGGCGCTCACAATAATGCCGCCTGCTTCTGCACGTTCCCCGAACCCCATAGCTATCGCTGGCTGCGCAGGTAGTGCTACATCAACGGCAGTAGCCGTGAGTGCAGCAAGGGCTGCTAGTGAAAAGATAAAGGACGGACGTTTCACAAAGGGTGAAGGTCCCGTGGGGGATGCAGCGGTCATACAAGCTTCTATTTTTTGGAACGGAACTTCTCACGAGTATAGTATTTTAATCGTTAGCTCTTACAAATAAAAGCTCATTTATCGTATGGCAGCTATGCTGTTGGGCTATTCGTATTGTTCTCGACTGTCTTTCAGGGCTGCAGCGACATATTCATCGTATGCTTCTTTTACCATGTTAACAGCAGTGTCCCTGCCTGTATCGATGATAGTTTTTCGTTTGTCCGGTTGTTTTAATACTTGATGTGCGAGGAATACGCTTTGGCCAGCTGCTAATGTTGCGGCGGCTGCAACACAGGCATTCATGAATTCCGCTCGCTCCTTGATGCTCGTTACATTCCCGACCATGCGTTTTAACATGAAGGAGGCAATGTCGACTTTAATGCGCTCATGGTATTCCGAGAGGGGTTCGGTTTCTTCTCCGTTCAGTTCAGAAATATCGCGCATTTTACTACGCCCCTTTGTTGCCGTGCCTATTGTTGGTGCATAGTTTCTCGCCGTTCATGGGCGGGCAGTTTGGGGCAACATATCTAATGAGACATGGCGACAGGTTCTTTTGACCGTACAGACCCCACGGTGCACTCCGGTATTTAGGGGTGGATGTTACAATAAAAAGGTTACCTGAACGTTATGATGCAATAAATTCTATTTATGCATGTATTTTGTATGGAAAAGGGGGTGGTATGAGGATGCGCCACTGTAATTAATATTACTCAAAAGACTGTCAGTGAATAGCGTGTTTTCTTTGCAGATATGTCTCAGTCATTAAGCAACATTCTTACTGCGCGGTATAGAGTAGGGGCGCTACCGATAAGGCCGTGTGGGCTAAAGATTATGTGAGTTCAGTAATATAGGAAGCTCTGCCTGATGCGGAGATGGAGGTGGTATTAAAGTGCCATTTTTGGTGTAAGTTAATTTTTAGGTTGATTTAGAATCAAAATTCTGATTCTAATATTAACCATAATCAATATATGCTTAAGTTTTTCAAAATAGGGTTCTTTGGTCGTCTTGGTGTTGTGTTGATTTATGTTGGCCTTGTTGTCGTCATTGGGGTTTTGGGGGCGGGGACTTGGTCGGGTTGATTAATGGGGCGCTGCTATTAGCAGTGTGAATGTGGGGAAATTTCAGGAACGTACTTGAGCTGGTTTGCTTTTCGCTTTCCGCAAGGGCTGGGCGAATGATTGTGCAATCTCTGTATGAGAAAGTGACCAACCTCGGTGGCGACTGACCTGTGCAGGAGTGTTTGATGGTGGCGATGGTAGAAATGCAAGGTGCTGAAAAAGAGGCTCCGTGGATTTATAGTAAATGGGTGCAACCCCCAGCACAGGACCGTTCAGAACGAAGGTTTTTCAGGTTCTTGGACGAAGCCGAAGCGCTGCTCTCAAAACAGCATTGGCATGAAGTATCGGTGCAGGAAATCGTGAAAAACGCGGATGCTTCAGTTGGCAGTTTCTATAACAGGTTTACAGATAAAGCCGCACTGCTGCACTGCCTTGATGGCCGGCTTGGTCAGGAATGTGAACTGACAATCATGCAGTTGATTGATGAACTTGAGGCATGCCCAATACTTGTCGATGATGCGCCGGCAATTCTCATTAGTTTACTCATGCGTCTGTGCACGGAACGTGCGGGAGTAATCCGGGCGCTAGATCTCGCACGGAAAATGTCTTCTCGGGATGGCTTTACAGGTCTAGGACCTCGGTTTGATACGGGACTTGAAGCGTTTTCTGTGTTTTTGGTAGGGCACCACAAAAAATTGGCTTTCTTCGATGCGGAGGCTGTAACTCGTGCTTTTCAGGAAACGCTAATGATCGCAAGAGAGAGCCTTTTGTATCAGCGGGAAAAGTTTAATGATGCTGCTTTACATAGGTCGTTGCTTGCGCATTTTGAGGTGAGCTTGCAGGGGTAATAGATTATGTCTTTTTATCCTTCTGTCGCAGGTTAGTGTCATCCTGTCGCACACTGTGTGACAATACATATGCTGATCGCTAAAGCTAGTATCAATAAAACGTCCGAGTACGACAGCATAAAATGAACAGTTTTTTGAACCCCTGCGATAGCAATTGCTGCCGCGGGGTTTTGCATATTGGTTTCCTTATTTAAAATAAAATAGGACCCGAAACTGGGTGAAGTTTCAGGTCCTGCAGAGAGGCCGGTCATCTTGGGGTGCTAATGGAATGCTTAATACCATTAGAGGAAGATAGACCAAAAAAAGCGACCAGGGACGTAGCTATTTTTACCCTCTCCATTAATTAAGACGAATAACCTCAGCCTTCTGGGAATTCTTTTTGGCGCGCGCGCCGTTTTTTTTCTTTGATGAGGTTGATCTCACCCCAAACAGCTGCGTTCACCTTTAAGATTGCATGTGGGGTTGAATTTTGGCGGTTGAATGAATGCCTCAGATCGAGAAGCCAATGCAGCCTTAGTAAAGCTGAAGCATTCATAATCTGGGTGGTGGGCATATGAACAAACCATGCAAGTAGGTCTGTGAGGCTGACCGCATGGGAGAGCCTTTTTGCTGTTCGCCAATGATGGCAAACGTGTCTGTGGCGTGCGCGGCGTGCTTCCTGAACAGTAATGGCCATGCGGCCGTGCTGGTGGGCATAGGGGTGTATGCGTCCAGCTTGTTCCTGCGGCACCATCGGGGGAGGAGGGTATGTGCCGCGAGAGGAGTGTTCAGAGTTCAACATACCGATTACGGCATTTTGCAAAAGGCTCTCCCAATATTTAGGCACCCCATTATCACTGTGAAGGGGTGAAAACCTTGTTCCGGCTATAGCGCGCGGGACATGGACAACTGCCAAACGTTGCAGGTTGGACCACGCTTTCCCTTTCGTAAATGAGAAAGATGACCGCAGTCAGGCAAAGCAAGTGCTTGCCATGTGTGGGGGTTTGGAGTGTTACCTCGTCGTCACCCGCTTCGTCGGTGTTGGTGAAACTATATTACGAATATCGGTATTTATTGTCCAGTATAAAATTACGAAATACGTAAATAAATGATTTGCGCCTCGGTTAGAAACTTTATACGGTTATACACGGTTATATTGTACTAAAACGCCTTATTGTTGTCGCAAAAAGAGCGAAAATGGGTTGCGTGCTTAAAGGGGTGGCCCCTAAATGTTGCCCCGTCTTGCCTGTAACTAATTAATATTAATAAGAAGTTTTGGTGACGGTGTGTTGCGTACCGTACTGAGGGCAAATGTAAGTAAATTGTAAAGCTTGTGATTGGGAACGGGGATTCACAGCGGAAAGTAGATTGGGGGCATGTATGTTAGTAAAGAGGTTGCGGCCAGTAATAGGTGTTAGCGACAAGAAGGTAAATGGATTTCAGGCGCGCGCTACGCGGGAGCCTGAGCCGATGAGGGCGGTAAAAGATTTAGCCTGCTCGCGTGAAGGAGGGGATATCGTGTTTAGTCGGCTTGGGCCGGCATGTAGCGCCGATGTACCCACAGTACAGCCGCAAAGATGTCGTCAGTGTGTACGGTTCTATGATCGGCAATTTGTATGCCATCACTTGCAGAGGAGGGAGCCGCCTGGCTAGCGCCTTTAAGTGCAGGTGGTAACATTTCAAAACGCCAACTTTCATAAGCAGGATTGGGCGTAAGTGGCAGTGGGACGAGCCAGCTTTCGCCGGCTTCGGTTTGCAGGAACTGCCTCGCAGCTAAAGTGTCGTTGGGGCCTGCTACGAGGAAAACCCCACCAGGTACCATGGGATAAAAATGTATGCGTGGATCGCCAGCAATTATTATATCCCCTTCTTTGATTTCGCTCGCCATACTGTCGCCCATAATGTAACAATATAGGCCGTTTACTTTTACTGCATCGGCGGGAATAGCGACATGTCGCAAGGCGGCATCATCCGTTAGGGGAGCCAGTGTACCGTCGCCGTATAAATATCCCAAAATGGGCAGCGTGTTTGTATCATTTTCTGTGGGGGCTTCGCGGCGCGTGCCTTCCTGTAAACTCAACAAAAGAGAATTGACGCTGAGGCCTAGCATTTCTGCGAGAGGCAACAGTTCGTCAGCCTGCACTTCACGTGTGCCTTTTATAATATCAGTTACACGTGGGGAGGTGATGCCTAAGGCCTCAGCAACGTCCTTAAGCTTATGACCTTCGCTTTTCAGAGAAGTTTTTATCCAATCTTGTCCCGACATATGACTAGTATTTCGATTTCCGTAAAAATTGCAAGAAAGAATTCAAAAAACTTAGCTCACAATAAATTACGATTAACGTAATTTATTGTGAGCATCAACATTAAGCACCATCGTAAACGATGCTGCAAGCTTTTGAGGAGATACAGAGTGGCGGAATTCCCTGCCTTGCCCTTTTTTACCGATGCGTATCTTGCTGATACCCGTCACCTAACGACCGAAGAGCACGGGGTGTATCTCTTGTTGTTGATGTGTGCTTGGCGCACCCGTGGATGTGCTCTGCGGGATGAAGACCGTATGCTTGCCCGAATTGCAGGTGTTTCAAGTGGCAAGTGGCGGAAGTTACGTCCCGCTATGTTGGAGTTTTTTACGGTAGAAGCGGGTTACTGGCGGCAGAAAAAATTGTCCAAAGTTTATGAGACTGTATCAAAAAAGGTTGAACGCAACCGTCTCAATGGTGCCAAGGGGGGGGCGAGCAAAGGCCTCGCAGCAACAGCGTCCTATTGCGTTAGCTAACCATTTGGAAAATAAGGAGGCTCTGGTACCAGTTGGTAAGTTTTCGTCAGGCTGGTCGCAGGTGGTTGGTAGCGGCGAAAACCAAGGAATGGCACTTAGCGTAACGCAAGCATCCAAAACCAGAATCAAAACCAAAGATTGTAGTGGTAGTAAAGGTTACGCTGAGAATGTTGATACTGTGGGTAGTGCCGCTCTTCCCAAAATAGCCGCAGCTGCTGGGCTTGATCCATTGGAAGTTGAAGGACCGACTATCCGCTACTGGATATCTGCTGGTGCTGACTTGGACGCAGACATATTACCCATGATCAACCGTCTTCGTGAGAGGGAGCTAAAACGTAGCGGTCAAGCGCCTTTTCATCTTGCTTACTACTCCGCAGCAATTCTGGAGGCGCGGAGCAAGCGTATTGGAGCAGATGTTGCTGGGGCTTCTTATGCAAAGGAGCGGCCGCCCAGCCCCCAGTCTTTAAAGTTCGATCTGTCGAGTTGTGACCATTGGAGGCAGTTCCTCGGCGACAGAACAAGTCGTTTTCGGGGCGAGTATCTGAGCCAGCACTGGCATATCCCGGCGGGCCACCCTGTTTTTGCGGTTGCGGATTTGGGGCCTGATCCCTGCCATAGGTTTAATCCAAAGGTACCTACTGAAATTTATGAGGAGTACGGGGTTCTGTGGAGCTGGAGGCCACCAGCCAATGCGCAAAGAGCGTGACTTTTTTTGAACTATAACCATAAGATAACATAGGCGAAATATATGACACATCCTATCAAAGAACGAGACTTTCAAAAAACATGTAGGCATATCCAAAGCGAGGCTTCGGCTCTCTCATCGAGAGGTGTCACTAAAGAAGAGCTGACGCCCCGAGTGGAGGCGCGCCTCGTGAATGCGGCTTGGGTGTTGCGCCGTTTGCCGGATAAAGAGAAAGGATTTCTCCATATGCGAACAATGCTCTGGCCGGAAAGCGTTGCCGAGCCAGGTATGTATCCTGTCCTTGATATGAGCAGTTTTGAAGCAAGGCGTAGAGTGCGGATATCAGCTGCGGAGATAGATAACATGCAGCCTGCGCTCGATTTACTTCAGTTGTTGCCGGATATTACCGACCGGCAGTTGTTGTTTTGGGTATGCTGGCATCAGGAAGGTGAAGTGCAGGCGCGTGTGCCTTGGGCAAAGGTGCGCCGATCGATGGGGGGTAATTTATCACGCTGGACATTGAAGAGGCGGTATGAGGGAGCGCTTCTTTGGCTTGCTGCACTAATTGCACTTCAAACGTGAATTGCACAGGTGTAAATAGCCCACCACTACAAAAAGGGACTGATAAGTCAGTAGTTTAAGGTGGACCCTTGAGGGTGGTTGGCCCCGAGTCTTTTTAAGAATGACACCTTATGGTTGTATCACACATACTGTTTTTAATGCTGACCTTAACTTTTTTAATATTGTTTGATGCGAGGTATATTAAAATACAGATGGCTTTGAAAAAGTTAGGCTATGCTTGGTTTTTACGTGCTTTTTGCGGGGTAGTACGGGGCAGTAATGGCTACATTTTAGAGTGATTTTGGGGTAATTTAACATGAAATTTTATCTGAAACATTAGAGTTAATACAATATTTAGGATACTATAACGATACTTTTTCGGAGTTGTTTGAGTGCCTTCTTTGAGTTTGTTTCCAACCCAAAAGGGAGCATGGTATGAAGACCGAACCAAAAGAGTTTAGTGACCTTATAAAATGTTGGCAGTCTATGCCTAAAAATGGTGGGTCCGCCCCACTGAAAACTCAGTTTAGCCCCTCTAAAATCCGACGCTTGATGCCACATCTTTTTTTGTTAGAGCTCAGTAGTAAAAAGGCAATTAATGTCAGGTTGATGGGGAGTGCTGTTGAAGGTGTGTTGGACCAAACTGCGTCCCGAGACACGGTTTTTAACACGTTGCTATCAAAGGACTGGCGGTTTTATGATCGCTTTATGAAAGCATGCGGCGGGGCCTCTTGCGCAGGGCGTTTTTCCCGGTCTGTGGAGCGCCTTGATGGCATCACGGTGAAGGTGGATAGTTTGGGTGTCCCTCTTGCAGACAAAAACGGTACACCTCGTTATACGCTTGGCGTTATTGTAACGCAGCCGAGCTCGGCCGATCAACCCATCACTATTAGGCCAGTGGAGGCGAGTACCCCTAAGTCCAGCCATGAGTTTATTGACTTGGGTAACGGTGTGCCCTGTTACAAGGCGCTGGCAGAAAAAGAGGAAGCAGGGTTTCTCCGTATAACAAACTAGAGCTGTATTGCTACTTTTTGTTTAGTAAATTGGGAAGAAGACCAAAAGATTAGAGAAAATTGGCCGCTAACACGCAGTGGTGCGGTATGTAGTGTATTTTCTCTTTGAGAATAAAGGTCTTAGCGTGAGTGCCAGAAAACAGCCAATTTCATAAAAAAAAGCTTGCAGAGCGTCAGATTCTATTGCTACGATGCATACAGCCATAGTGACCGAATATGCCCGCTCCCGAGACCTGAAACTTGGGGCGGGCTTTTCTTTTGTCCGCCATCTTAAAGTCCTATGTAACGCCTTTTACCTGAACGCTAGCTGAACAGTTGTGGCAAGAATAATTGTTTGTGCCTTAGTCGTCCTATCTTTCCATAGACTAATACTTCCGTAACTACTTGGCCTGTGCATAAAAGCCGTGGTGGTTACGAATATTGCTGTCGTTTATAAGCTCTATGTTACAGGGGGATGACTGCCGGCTCGCAGTGTGTGCTGCTCAATAGGTGCGGCAGTGTAGGCATCGTATTCTTGGGACTATATGCTTTCTGGATTGTCTCCAGATTATCTAGCGAGTATTTTTAGTTAGGCGTTTGTTTTGCACATCTTTGCCAAAAAGCCAGCGAAGGCCGTCCGCATAAGCTCTGAACTTCGCAGAGGCATGATTTTCGCCAGCCAAAGAAACAGCCTTGCTCGCGGCAATACTAGCGTCCTGTTTCACAAAATCATGCAACTGGTCCCAAGAGGTAATCATGTTGTTACCTTCGTCGGATCCGACAGTTAGGAAAACGGCCGCGGGGTGCTGTAAGCTTTTCGTTGGTTTGTTTTTCAGCACTGCATAGTTATTCCACCAGATTGACGGGCTAGAAATTATATAGCTATCAAACAGTTTGCTATCATTGATAAGGAGGTGGGCACCAAATAGGCCGCCAAGGGAATGCCCCAGCAAACTGCGGGAGCCATTTTTTGTGCGGAATTTTGCGTCAATCAAAGGCAAGATTTCTGTTTCAAGGACTTTTGTGAAATCCGGACCGCCACCTGAGTTTTTAAGCGGCTGCGCATGGGTAGGTGTATAGTCACGCCTACGGTGCTCCCAGTGCTTTTCCGGATAGCCTATGCCTACGATAAAAAACTCTTGCATGTCGTCTTCTGCCTGCAAACGGCGGGCGATACTTGTGACAAGCGGAAAATCATTATTAGCATCGAGTAGATAAATAACGGGATAGTCGACAGCGGACTTTTCATATTGATAGGGTAAAGAAACTTGTAAAGTATAGAGCTGCCCGTTTATGGCTGATTGCATGTCAATTTGAAGTGTGTCGGCTATTGTAACGGGAGCTTGTGCAGTCGCGCTGGCACTTACCAGAAGATAGCAAAAAGAAAAGAAAATCAGGGTCGGTGTGGTAAATGCCTTTGTTATCAACTGAGTTGATGTTTTGAGATTTAGCGTTCGCATTTAATAGTTTCCCCACTCATGCTTTACCAGCTGCACTTATTGGAGCGAACCCTTGCACACGGCTTATTCCAGATAAAGGGTAAACATCTTTTTATCAGGAAAACCTTGAATATTTTGTGCGGGTTAGCCGCTTAATTTACCAAAAGCATAAAATAAATTACGAAAAACGTAAAAATAACTTGCACCCAAACCCTCTTTAGTGCACCATAAGGATATTCAGGGTGAAGATTTACACCCACAGCGCCCTACACCGCTAAATATCCCGGGGCCTAAGCATATTGTTATCCCAATCACTTCTCTCTTTGGAGGCTATGATGAATAAGGTCATTGCATCATTAATGCTGTTCGGCTTCTGCGTGGTTAACCGCGCAGTCCAACAGTAGCTTAGTCATGGGGCGTCGTTTTTATAAGTTATCTGAAAAGCTTCAAGTTCAATCCGTTTTTCTAGAAGCGATCGCTGCGGGGGAAAAAGCAGGGGTGTCTGCGGAAATAGCTGGCGCTGGCCGGCGCACTTTTTACCGCTGGCGTACAGAGGATACAAAATTTGCTGCAGCGTGGGAGCAGGCATCGGCAGCGCCAAAGAATGAGCTGGAGCACGAAGCTTTGCGCCGCGCTGTAAAGGGCGTTGAAAAACCTGTTTACCGAGGCGGAGAAATTGTCGGCCACATAACAGACTATTCTGACAGCATGCTGATGTTTTTGCTTAAAGCGCATTACCCAGAGAAATACGGCTCGAAGAATAGCGCACAGAATACTGCAGCAGCACAAGGCGCAACAGCAGAGTTTGAAATAGAAGGGGCACGGGATGCACTTAAGCGCAAGTTCGCTGAGGTCACTCAGCCCGGCAAAACGCAGGAACTTTTTTGACAGCCTATCTGATTTTGAAGCTAAGGTTTTAAGTCATGACTGGCCGTTTTGGGCACGAATTAATCAATTGCCACCAAAAGGAAATTGGGCTCACTGGTTGATGCTCGCCGGGCGTGGGTTTGGTAAAACACGCGCTGGTGCTGAATGGGTTCGGACGCTTACGGAAGGTGTAGAACCAAAGCGCATCGCGTTGGTCGCGCCCACCCTTCATGACGCACGCGCAGTCATGGTCGAAGGTGATAGCGGCTTGATGGCTGTTTCTCCGCCGTGGCATAAACCAAAATTTGAAGCCAGTAAGCGCATGCTTACTTGGCCAAATGGTTCGGTTGCAACCCTGTTTAGTGCTGAGGAACCAGAGCGTCTTCGGGGGCCACAGCATCATGCTGCATGGTGCGATGAATTATGCGCATGGCGGCATCAGGAGCGCGTTTGGGATAACTTGTTGTTCGGCCTGCGGCTCGGGAGTAACCCGCGCACGATGGTGACAACAACGCCTCGACCGACATCGCTTTTGAAGGCACTTGTTGCAAACTCGGCTGTTGTTGTTACGAAAGGCAGTACCTTTGATAATCTCGATAATCTTGCGCCAACGTTTGCTAGTGAGATTGTTGCGAAATATGAAGGCACACGCCTTGGCCGTCAGGAGTTGATGGCAGAAATTCTTGAAGATGTACCAGGGGCTCTTTGGCAACGGACTATGATTGACCGGCTGCGGGTCAGTAGCCGCCCTGAATTAGCGCGTATTGTTGTGGCAGTTGACCCACCGGTGAGCATAAGCAGCAAAGCGGATGAATGTGGCATCGTAGCGGCTGGTATTACTGATGATAAATTTGCCTATGTAATTGCAGACAGCAGCGAGCAGGGCCTTTCGCCTGCAGGCTGGGCCCGAAAGGCAGTCGCACTTTACCACAGCTTGGCAGCTGACCGGTTGGTTATTGAAACCAATCAGGGCGGTGCGATGGCAGAAAGCGTGATCAGGCAAGTTGACCCCAGTGTGCCAATAATGGCAGTGCACGCAAGTCGCAGTAAGCGCACGCGCGCTGAACCAATTGCGGCACTTTATGAGCAATCTCGTGTTTATCATGCGGGCAGCTTTCCTGTGCTTGAGGATCAAATGTGTAGCTTCACAGGTAGTCGTACTGACGGCATGAGCTCAGACAGGGTAGATGCATTGGTATGGGCGCTCAGTAGCTTGATGTTAGGCCGTAATACCGGACCCCAGATAAGGACACTTTAATGGCGATATTTGACAGGTTTTTTGGCTTAAAAGCTTTGAGGGGTGAGGATGTAAAAACATCTATTAAGGCGAGTAGTAACCGCTCAAAACCCATATTTTCTCGCGTGGGGCCAGGGCAGGCTATCGCAACACCACGTCGGTATGACAAACTTGCGCGTGAGGGATACCAGCAAAATGTGATTGCAAATCGGGCGATTAATTTGGTTGCGAAAGCAGTGGCCAGCATTCCTTTCGTTACTTACAAAGGGAATGCGGCGCTTTCTGACCATGCACTATCAACCTTGTTGATGCGCCCTAATCCAAAATTAAAGGGTGAAAATTTCCTCTATAACTTGGTTGGCTATTATTTGATTGCGGGGAATGCATATGCCTTTGCGGCAGGGCCTGAGAACGGTGCACCAAAGGAGCTTTGGTTGCTGAGACCAGACACCGTGAATGTGATTGAGGGAGCTGATGGCTTGCCTGCTGGTTTTGAGCAACAAGTTGCTGGCCGGAAACAACGCTTTGGTGCGGAAAGCGTGCTGCACTGGAAAAGCTTCAATCCGTTATCTGATTGGTATGGTCTCGCGCCGCTTGAAGCTGCGGCTACAGCTGTTGATGCCCATAATGAGGGTAGCCGCTGGAATTTAGCCCTTATACAAAATGGCGGTACGCCTTCTGGTGTGTTGTACCAAGAAGATGGCGATCAGCTATTGACGGAAAGCCAGTATAAAGCCCTGAAGGATCAGGTTGAAAACCAATATACTGGTGCCACAAACGCAGGCCGACCCCTGCTGCTTGAAGGGGGTCTGAAGTGGCAAAATATGGGTATGAGCCCAAAGGATATGGACTGGACGAGCGCAAAGAATATGAATGCGCGAGAGATTGCGCTTGCGTTTGGTGTACCACCACAAATGCTTGGTATTCCCGATGCGCAGACATACAGTAACTATCAGGAAGCACGTCAAAGCTTGTGGGAAGATACTGTTATCCCACTTGCAAAAGATATCGCGGCTGAACTTTCAAATTGGTTAGCCCCAAAATATCAGGAAGATATTCAGCTGAGGCTTGACCTGGATGACGTTCCAGCACTGGAAGTAAAACGCGCACTGAAATTTGACAGGTTAACAAACGCAAGTTTCCTCAGTGAAAATGAAAAACGTGCTGCGCTGGGTTTTCCGAAAAGATCGCTTAAAAAAGAAACTTAATTTTCCTCATATTTGACGACGGCTTTACGACTTTATTAAGGAACACTGGTTATACTGATTGTACCAACAACGAAGGGGCGGTCAATGTCAGACGTGCAGTGTCCTTGTTGTAATAAGGGCGTACAATCCAGACATACTTACATGGCAAATTTGCCTGCAACACTGGTGTGCACTGGGTGTGGATCATGGTTTCAGATAGATGTTGAAAACAGCGGTGGTTCGGCCCTTGTTGGGCTTACTATCGCTACCTTGATTTTGGCTTACTTCTGGCCAATTATGCTCATGTTTTTACCGGTATATTTTGTGATGTCTATGGGACGCCTGCAACGGTTTACTGCTGAGTTGGTGCATGAGCCTCGTGCGGAGCTTTGGACCATAAACCGGGAAACGGGCGAGATTAGAAAACTGGATAATCAGGAAGTTGTGACTGGGACTGACACAAAACTTTCAGATAAGTTGGCTAATGTGAAGCCTAGAGAGACCAATGTCTTTAGAGAGAAGGCAGAAAAGTATAAGGCACTTCGCACCCGGATGGTGCAGCATGGCGGTGTAGGCCCCATAACAAGCGGGCCGCCCCAATTAAGCCACTGACCGGTGGTAATGATATACAAATAATAGCGCAAATTCCTCCCCCCAACTGCGCAAACCCCTGTAACCCAATGTGGTTGCAGGGGTTTTTGTTTGAGGGCCAGAGAAAGTACCAGCATGCAACACACAGAACCAGCAACAGCCTCTCGGCTTTTATCACTTCCGCTTGAAATCAAGGCAGACGATGCATCTGGCACCTTTGAGGGGTACGGCGCAATCTTTGGCAATAAGGACCGGGACGGCGATATCGTGGCGCGGGGAGCCTTCTCTGAAAGTCTAAAAGCAGGCATGCCCGCCCTTTTGTGGCAGCATGACCAGAAAGCACCGATCGGTAGGTTTGATGAAGTGCGGGAGGATGACAAAGGCCTTTACGTGAAAGGCAAACTTGCGATGCATGGGCGGGGATTGGAGGCTTATGAGCTTCTTAAAATGGGCGCACTGAATGGTTTGTCGATTGGTTTTGTCACCAAAGAAGCCAGCCGGGACCCCGTAACGAGTACGCGCACGATTAGCAAAGCGGATTTGATGGAAATATCATTGGTAACTTTTCCTGCCAATGAGCTGGCGCGGGTGAATAGCGTGAAAGCTGCTAAGGGTATTGATAGGCTTGGAAACCCAGTTTCCGACACCCGCTCCTTTGAGCGCATGCTGCGTGAAAATGGTTTCTCCCGCAGCCGTGCGAAGGCAATTACGGCCAAAGGTTTCAAGGCTGTTGATCTCGGTCATGATGAAAGCGCTGAAATCGCAGGGATGGTTCAGGAGTTGAAAACGAGAAAAATTGCACTGGAGGGTAAAGGAGCGGTTTTTGACCTCTTTTTAAATCTTGTTCAGACAGCAAGAACTCCAATAAATCAGGTGGGTTTGGTGCCTGGTGAAAAGGCGACTCTCAAGATAGCTCCAGTAAAGCTAGGCCGTGTGAGTTTTGCAATTAAAGCCCCGAATTTTATCAGTTTTACATGCAAGATTAGTTATTATGATTTCAACTACAAACGCCCCAAACGTCAAACAGAAACTCTCTTTTCCCATCAAAAGGGTGAAAGGTTAAGTTTTTCGGTAAATCGAGGGGCACCGCCTAAATTTAATCCATTAAAGCCGAATGACTGGAAAGAGCAATTTCCAAAGCAACTCGTTTTAGATAGTACGGAAGCGACCATAATTTATCATAAATTTGGCAGCGATATATTGGATAAACTACCACAAAGGCCGGCAAAATTTCAGATCACAGTTGGATAGTTAAGCGTAGTATTGAGCAATATTGACATATGTTC
>CAXBKT010000082.1:0-15557 GCA_963976155.1 uncultured Kordiimonadaceae bacterium
CGAGCAACTTGGATCACTTTTGCGCGGGCAACACCGGTAATTTTTTCTTGCCAAGCTGGTGTGTAAGGTACGTCGTCATCAAAGCTAGCGGCAACATTCTCGCCGCCAAGACCACGATCAACACCGTAGTTTGCAACCATCAAATCAAAGACCGTCGCAACCTTCACTGTGCCGTCTTTGGTTTTAACAGATTTCAGCGGAACATTACGCTCCAATATACTTTCGTGATCCGTATGTTTGAAGATTGGCTGATCATTCTCAAGATTACCAAAGTATGGGAATGCAACAGCGGCTACTTCATCCTGCGCATCAATTAAAGATACTTTCGGCCAAATATCACTGTCATCAGAAACATTCTTCAGTTCCAGATTCCATTTTTTGTTTTTATCCCAACGGGAGCCAATTGTACCGTTTGGTACACATACATTCCCGCTGTTGCCATCAAGGATGGCAGCTTTCCACTCTGCGTTTTCGCTTTCACCTAAGTTGTCTTCGAAGTCACACGCGCGCAACAAACGACCCGGTACCAAGCGACCGTCTTTTTCATCCACACGAACAAGGAAAGGCATGTCTGTATACATGCGGCAATAGTCATCAAAATATTCAGATTTGCCTGCTACATGGAACTCTTTAAGGATCACATGGCCCATTGCCATTGCCATGGCACTGTCAGTGCCCTGACGCGGGTTAAGCCAAATATCTGTTAATTTCGCAACTTCCGAATAATCCGGTGTTACTGAAACTGTCTTGGTGCCTTTATAGCGAACTTCAGTGAAGAAATGCGCGTCAGGTGTACGAGTTTGCGGTACATTGGAACCCCAAGCCATGATGTAACCAGAGTTATACCAATCAGCACTTTCAGGCACATCAGTTTGCTCACCCCAAACCTGCGGCGAGCTTGGCGGCAAGTCACAGTACCAGTCGTAGAATGACATACATGTGCCGCCAATAAGCGACAGATACCGGCTACCAGCAGCATATGAGACCATAGACATTGCCGGGATCGGCGAGAAGCCAATGATGCGGTCAGGGCCAAATTCTTTAGCTGTATAGACGTTGGATGCAGCGACAATCTCGTTCACTTCATCCCAGTCAGCGCGAACAAACCCTCCAAGACCACGGACACGCTTATATTCTTTTGCCTTCACAGGGTCAGAAACAATGCTTTGCCATGCATCAACAGGGTCTGGGTGCGCAGCCTTTGCCTTGCGCCATAGCTCAACTAGACGGCCACGTACCATTGGATACTTGAGACGAGAAGCACTATAGAGATACCAGCTATAACTAGCACCGCGCGCACAACCACGCGGCTCATGGTTTGGCAGATCGGGCCGTGTTTTTGGGTAATCTGTCTGCTGGGTTTCCCACGTAACCAGACCGTTTTTCACATAGATTTTCCAAGAACAAGAGCCTGTGCAGTTTACCCCGTGAGTGGAACGCACGACTTTGTCGTGCGACCAGCGACCACGGTAAGCTTTTTCCCAGTCTCGGTTTTCATCTGTTGTGATGCCATGCCCGTCAGAAAAGGTCTCTGGCGTTTTAGTAAAGTAGGAGAGCCTATCAATAAAGTTGCTCATTTTTGTCTCCTAAGGGTCAAATATCTCAAGGGTTTACGGGATTACTTACGGATTTTTCACGTAGGCATTTTTACGGAGATAGAACCACCAGTTAATAAGGATGCAGACCCCGTAGAAGACCGCAAACCCATAGAGAGCATACTCAGGTGTGGTTGCCTTGATTTGCTCACCAAACACTTTTGGAATAATGAAGGCACCATAAGCTGCCACAGCTGAAGTCCAGCCAAGCACTGGCCCTGCTTGCTCTTTGTTGAATACCATCGCAATAGTGCGGAAAGTAGAACCATTGCCGATGCCTGTTGCTGCAAACAGTACGATGAACAGAATTAGGAATGGATAGAAAAACTCTTCCGGTGTTGCAGAAGCGTAAGCAGCTTTCATATAGTAAGCCACACCCAGTGCACTCGCCACCATCACAAGACTGATGATCTGCGTTACTTTTGCACCGCCCATTTTGTCAGCCAACATGCCGCCAAGAGGGCGAATAAGGGCACCGATAAAAGGACCCATCCATGCAAACATCAAAGCGCTTGGGCCATTTGCATTCACAGTAGTGTGGGTAAGAATACCATCCACCATGATGTGCTGATAACCAAAGATCACCTTAATTGCGAGCGCGAGAGCAGCTGAGAAGCCAATGAAGGAACCAAACGTCATAGTGTAGATGATTGTCATTGCCCAAGTGTGTTTATTGTCAAAAATTTGAAACTGACGCTTGAGGTTTGTTTGGATTTTTCCCGGAATTAGCTTCATGAGGAAAAGCGTGAGCGCTATAACAATTGGAAGTACGAGCCATTTATTAAGCTCAATGCCTGAACCGCCAATGGAGGCAGGCAACATTAGCCACAGGCCGAACGTTGCTGTTGCAAGGCCAATACCAAGCATGCCAAGAATTTTGCCAAAAGCAGGGAGTGCAGCACCCGCATCCGGCGATACATGCTCGTCGCGGATATTATTCATACCAAACCAGCTAGCAACAGCAAGCGGCACCAACAGCAGCAACCATACCCAACCTGCATTGAAGATGTATGTTTCAGTACCCGCAGGAATTTTACCAATAAGTGTGCCTGACGTGTTTTTCAGCGTCATGCTATCGCCGCCAAACAATGCGAACGTCATCACAAGCGGCACGAGGATTTGCATGGTAGTTACACCAAAGTTCCCAAGACCTGCATTCATACCCAGCGCATAACCCTGTATTTTCTTAGGGTAAAAGAAACTGATGTTTGACATGGACGACGCGAAATTACCGCCACCGAAGCCAGAAAGAAGCGCCATAAGCTGGAACTGCCACAAGGGTGTATTAGGGTCTTGCAAGAGATATCCTGTGCCAGCGGCAGGTATCATCAACAAGCAGGTGGTTAGAAAAATTGTGTAACGACCACCTGCAATTCGGATAAAGAACGAACTTGGAATACGAAGTGTCGCACCAGACAAGCCCGCAATCGCCGCAAGTGTAAATAACTGGCTTTGCGCAAACGGAAAGCCAAGATTGAGCATCTGCACCGTGATGATGCCCCAGTAGAGCCAAACCGCAAAACCACACAATAATGCAGGAATTGAAATCCAAAGGTTGCGAGTAGCAATTCTTTTGCCAGCCGCTTCCCACTGAGCATCATTGTCAGGGTCCCAACCAGTGAGATCTCTGCCAGTTTCCTGAAGCCCATTTGTGTTCTTATCTAACATTTATTTTCTCCTAGCCGAACGAAAAGGCGATAAGGGCCTTAGCCCTTAAGCCCTTCAAGTTCTGGAAGATTGCGAGGTCCGCGAAGTTCGGGGATACGTTGCTTATCGAGGCGCTGTACTGCAAAGTGCATCCAAGTAAGCGCGATCGCGATAATGATGGTTAAGAGCATGAAGCAGCTAGTCCACACACCAATCATGTCATTCATGATGCCGAATGTGATTGGAAGGAAGAAGCCACCGAGGCCACCAATCAGACCCACCATGCCACCAACAGAACCAACATGATCTGGATAGTAAACAGGGATATGTTTATAAACGGCAGCTTTACCAAGTGACATGAAGAAACCAAGCACAATAGTTAAGCCAACAAAAAGCTCCAGCGGAATAGTTAAGTTGAAAGTGATCGGGCCATCAATGCCGGCAACAGTATAGTCAGTTGCAGGGTACGACATAAAGAAGGTGCAAATAACACAGGCGATGAATGTCCAATACATTACGGTACGTGCACCGTATTTGTCGGACATCCAGCCACCAAGTGCACGGAACACAGAGCCCGGCAGCGCATACATAGCAGCAAGCATACCTGCGGTAGTTAGCTCTAGACCATAAGCACCAACATAATAGCGTGGTAACCACAGCGCGAGCGCAACATAAGCACCAAATACAAAAAAGTAATAAAGAGAGAAGCGCCACACCTGCTGATTCTTCAACGGCTCAAGTTGCTGAAGGAAAGTCGGGTGTTTATGGCCCGCTTTCTTATGTGCAGCATGTACTGGGTCATCTTTTGAGAAAAGGAAGAAGAGAACAGCTGTTACAGCAAGCACAATCGCATAAATTTGTGCAACCCCCTGCCATTCGCCGCCGACAGCAACCAGCAAGATTGGGGCACCAAAGTTAGTTATCGCAGCGCCGACATTCCCCATACCGAAAATGCCAAGGGCAGTGCCTTGCTTTTCTTTAGGATACCAGCGAGACACATAGGCAACTCCAACGGCAAAACTGCCGCCTGCGAGACCGAGCCCCAAGGCTGCTACCAAAAACATTTCGTATGTTGTTACAAGTGTCAGAAGGTAGGCCGCTACTGATGTAGCAAGCATCTGAATGGTATAAACTATCCGTCCTCCATACTGATCCGCCCAAATCCCAAGAAACAAACGGCTGAGTGACCCTGTTAAAATCGGGGTAGCCACAAGCAGACCGAACTGAGTGTCTGACAGACCTAGTTGGGCTTTGATCTTGATGCCGATAATGGAGAAGATGGTCCATACAGCAAAACAAACCGTGAAAGCCAGCGTACTGCTTGTCAGTGCCCTTGTGCTTTCTGATGTACTTACCTGAGTATTGTTCACGACTGCCTCCTAATAGCTCGTTCGCGTTTGGGGACATTGTGGGCTATTTAGACAAAGTTGGTTTGACCCACATCAAGTGGTGCTTTTTTCATGCTCAAATTAAAGAACATGCTATTGATTCTGAACTCAGCAACACTGTGCCCACCATAATTTTCCGGTTGTTACTGACAGGGTTGCAGAAAAGTGCGATATTTGATCACAGGATGCGGAAATCTTCATGGGCCCTATATGAACACACCACAAGAAAACACTGAACTTGTGCAGAAATTACTGCACAAGTTAGGCAATATTGTTCATCAAATTCAGCGTGAGCGAGGTTCGGCAGGCTTATATCTTGATAGCCTCGGAAAAATTTTTGCGCCCCAGTTAAAAGAACAAACATCTATTGTTAGCGAAGCCATTCGTGACCTGCGTGCTTACTGCGCGCAGCGACATGTAAGAGATGCTCTACCCCCTAGTTTTGAGGGGCGTCTAAATTACTTGTTCGTAAAATACGACAATCTTAACACACTGCGTGACGAAGTTGCAGGTATTACCATTCGTTACACACAAGCATTAAATACATATACTTTTAATACTATTCTACCGACTATTGACGCCATGATAGAGCTTGCTCAACGTGAGCCAAGTCACAATTCAGCGCTGGTTTCCGCCTACGCAAATTTCCTCCAATGGAAAGAAAGAATAGGTTTAGAACGCGCTCTCGGTGCACGCGGCTTCCATACTTTTTCCTTTAGAAATCAAGAATTCTGCGATCGCTTCGCCGCCCTTATTGCTGAACAAAAAAACTATCTGGAAACCTTCAAAGCTCTTGCATCACCGTCCCAGATCGCACTTCTACAAGATAGTGTGAACGAAAATAACTTGGCCTCACTGGAACGTCTAAATCAGTTAATGGAAGACGGTGCCCACCCTTCAGACATTGAACAATATACAGGTGAAACTTGGTTCAAACTTTTGACCCAAGTCATCGATAACTTACGTTCTATCGAAGAGAAACTTGTTGCAGGCCTACCAGGCACTCCAGCGGGCAACACCGAATTGAAACCAACCGTACTACTTACAAAACATACCAGCACAAATAACAAGGTTGACCAATATCGTATTTTCCTTCGGTCCCTTCCCATGTTTGCGGCACTTGACGACGCAGACTTTGACGAGCTTATGTCGTTTGCACAGATACGCGATTATGAAAAAGACAAATTACTTTACCTAAAGGATGAGCCTGCAGCACGGCTGTATGTAATTCTCGAAGGATGGGTAAAGGCATATAATGGCTTGGAAAGTGGTGAAGAAGCTATTCTTCAAATGCTTGGTAGCGGTGAAACTCTTTTAGAGACAGCTGTTTTTTTGAACGTACCCACGCCCGTTAGTGCGCAAGTCGTTGAAAGAGCATTGCTTTTATCAATACCAGCCCCAGTTATCAGACAGCGTATTCAGTCAAGCCCCCAGCTTGCTGTTAATATGCTCAACACAGTTTCACTACGTTCACAACGGCTTGTTCAACAGCTGGAATTGTCACGTTTAAAAAGTGCACATGAACGAGTCGGATGGTTCCTACTACGCCTTGCGCTCAACCAAAAACCTAAAGACGGCATCATTTTTCTTCCTTACGAAAAATCCATCATTGCATCATATTTGGACATGCGGCCCGAGACTTTCTCTCGGACATTACAAAAGTTCAAAAAGGACGGCTTTGAGGTAGCAAGTGACCGCGTCAACATGCCGGATTATAAGGCTTTATGTGATTTTTGCGACGCAGAACTTGCTGGACAATGTGCACGCTTAGAAACACCGGAATGCCCACGCCCAGAGTTGGCCGACTTGGTCTATTCCTCAGAGGCTTGATCCAGATCAAGCCTACATATCCCACCGACTGATACTTCTTCTACAAGAACTCAACTCCGAAGCCACAGTACCTAAGTTGTTTACGATATGGTGCTTTGGCCGCAACCCTAGTGGTTGCCGGGTTAGAACGGGAAACTGGCTGATCTCTCGCATTTAGAAAGGAGCATGATGTGGGACTACATGACGGCTTTGGCCGCACTTTTAAATATTTACGGCTCTCGGTCACGGATGTTTGTAACTTTAAATGCAGCTATTGCTTGCCAGGTGGCTATCAGTCTTGCGGCAAACCTGCACCCTTATCACTAGATGAATTACGGCGTGCCGCTACGGCCTTCTCTGAACTTGGCGTTTCAAAAATACGCTTAACGGGCGGTGAGCCAACAATACGTAAAGACTTTGACACCATTGCTTCCACAATCAGCTCGTTACCGAAGGTGCAAAAACTAGCACTCACAACCAATGGCTACAAGCTGCCAGAGCGTGCCAATCAGTGGCGTGAAGCAGGCATAAATGCCATTAACGTTAGCCTTGACAGTCTATCCCCTAAAAACTTCAAACGTATCACCGGCCATGATCGCCAAGATGAAGTGCTACGGGGAATTGATGCGGCATTTGAAGCCGGTTTCGACACTGTAAAGCTTAACGCAGTCTATTTAAAAGGCATCAACGATCATGAAATTGATGCATACATGGCGCTCGCGAAAGAGCGCCCCCTGTCCATCCGCTTTATTGAACTAATGGAAACTGGGGATCACGCTGCTTTCTTCAAAGACCATCATATTTCAACGGATATCTTGAAACAAAAGCTGGAAAAAACAGGCTGGACACAAAAGTTAAAAGCCGCTGATGCAGGCCCTGCGGATACCTATATTCACCCAGATTACCAAGGCGAGTTTGGTATTATCGCGCCTTACTCCAAGGACTTTTGCAAAAGTTGCAATCGGCTGCGTTTTTCATCGCAGGGTAATCTGCACCTATGCCTATTTGGTTCGTTTGGTTTGCCGATGCGAAAGCTATTACAAACCGATGCGCAAATTCCGGAATTAAAAGAAAGGCTGCTTACCTCGGTGAAAAGAAAAGTAGCGAGCCATCACCTGGGTGCTGGCAATACCGGTATGACAAAAAACCTCTCGGCGATAGGGGGATAATACCATGCAAGATAGCTTTACAGGTGTAATTTTAGCCGGCGGCGCATCCCGGCGCATGGGCACTGACAAAGCCAAGCTTACAGCGCAAAGCGGTGAGCCGCTATTAGACATCATGAAGTTCCTTCTAATCGCCGCCGGTGCAAAAAAGGTGGCCATTCTGGGTCGTCCAGAGGAAGCCGGAGGCATTGCTGATAAACACGCCTTCGCTGGCCCTGCACGAGCAATTATCGATTATTTAGCAAGATGTCCAGTTGGAAGCCGTCATTTGGTCGTCCCCATAGATATGCCAAACCTTACCCGTAACCTTTTGCACGCACTCGCTAACCAAAAATCATGGGCAATGTATTCTGACTATAACCTGCCTTTTCTTGCAATAGCTGGCAAAGCTATCCCAACCAATTTAAAACGCATCAAAGACTTACTGTCCTTTCATCATGTGAGTGAACTGGCTTTGAGTCCTGGGCAAGAACAAGCGTTTCTAAATCTTAATCATCCGCATGAATTTACGCGCTGGCGCCATAAGAGTTTGCCGGCAACCTCGTCAATAAATTCTCTTCCGGAAGGTTCAAGCCATGTTTGATGAAGTCTCCCACCGTGAAACACCTCTTTCCATGGAGAGCTATACGACCTCGCTCGCTCGCATTATGCAAGAAGCGGCACCTCAAAACACAGTCTCTATTTCACTAAAAAATGCTGTTGGGCATATTTTAGCAGAAGACCTGACTGCACCTATTTCCGTGCCCTCATTTGATAACTCCGCCATGGATGGCTTTGCCTTCCGGGCTGCCTGTGTGGAAAATGCTTCTTCAGGGCGGCCAGTGGTTCTAACAGTTGTTGGTGCGAGCATCGCTGGCGACACTGCAGGGGTTTCTCATCTTCAGCCCGGGTTTGCCGCTAAAATAATGACTGGCGCTCCCCTTCCTGAAGGTGCTGACACAATCTTGCCCGTTGAGCGCGCAAGCTGGGACCACGAGAAACTGACATTTTACGAAGCTTACCCGCTTGGCAAACACGTTCGGCTTGTCGGGCAAGATGTAGAAGAAGACACGGTAGTTTTAAAGGCAGGCACTCAGCTTATTGGTCAGTATATTCCCCTGCTCTGCGCTTTGGGGCTCGGGCATATACTAGTATATCAGCAACCACGTATTTCATGGATTACAACAGGTCAGGAAATTTCCGACGGCTTTAATCAACCACTGGCGCCGGGACATATTTATAATGCAACAGGGCTTTATGGAAAATCCTTTCTAAATAATATGAACTTATCCCTCGACAGCTCCGTTACTGTTCGAGACACCCCTCAAGATTTTGCAGGAGCCCTAGAGGCAGCCCTTTCCGGATCAGCAACCGTTATCATCTCAACCGGCGGAGTATCCGCAGGCCAATATGATTTTGTACGCCCTGTTCTGGAAGATTTTGGAGCAGAGATATTGGTCCACAAAGCGCGCATCAAGCCCGGTAAACCCATTTTATTTGCGAAACTACCCGGTGATAAGTTTTTCTTTGGTCTACCAGGAAACCCCATTTCAACCGCACTGGGTTTAAGAGCCTTTGTTTATCCTTTTATCCGCTCTTTACTGGGACTTTTGCCTGAAGAAACACGTACAGCTCGTTTATCTGGCAGTATTTCAACCTCGCTTGATCGCACAGAGTTTCTGATGGCTAATGTTAAAGAAGATGAGCAGGGCACATTAAAAATAGTGCCACAAAAAATGCAACAATCATTCCAAACTTTACCTTTTTCCAAAAGCAACGCATGGCTCATATCGCCCGCAGGAAATACAGAGAATACTGAGGGTGACATTGTCAACTGGATCCCAATGCAACCTATGCACTTCTAATAGCCTACGATAAGCCCAGTTCACTGGCTGTGATGATAAAAAACAAGGCTGTTTGCACTGCTTAACCCTAGATCCAACCAATTCTGAGGGTATTAAGAAAACACTATTATAACTGCAGTAAACGTCGTATTAACTGACACTTGTGAATAACCTATATGCTTGAGAATAGTAGATGCACGACCTAAAAAGTCCCTACCTTCTTTTTTTGGGGTTTGGCGATAATCCCTTGGCTATAAAAACCTCTCGTGGACTGGCACAATGGCGCCCCGATATTTGCATTGGTGAAACGGGTAGCCCCCTAAGTCTAGGCCTCCAGAAGATGACGCCTTTTGAAGGTGCACAGGCTGGCGCCAAAACATTTATTATCGGCTTAGCCAATAGCGGCGGTAAACTTGCTGCAGATTGGGTTGTAACCATCTTAGAAGCAATCGACGCAGGATTGGACATCGCCTCGGGCCTCCATGAAAGGCTGATTGACAATCCTGAAATTAAACTCGCTGCCAAGAAAAAAGGTGTGCAACTCCATGATATACGCCACCAAATTGGCCGCCTAACCGTCGGAACCGGCACAAAGCGTTCTGGTACTCGGATACTCACGGTTGGAACAGACTGTTCAGTTGGCAAAATGTATACTGCGCTTGCAATTGAGCAAGAAATGAAAAAGCGCAACTTTAATGTTGATTTCAGAGCAACTGGGCAAACAGGTATTTTTATCGCAGGCGGCGGTATACCGATTGACGCAGTAGTATCTGATTTCATTTCTGGGGCCGTAGAGCAGCTTTGCCCCAATCAGGAGACAGATCACTGGGATATAATTGAAGGTCAAGGTTCTTTATTCAATCCTGCGTTCGCTGGTGTGTCTCTGGGGCTTATACATGGCGCCCAACCCGATATTCTGGTCATGTGTCATGAAGCAAACCGCGAACGCATCAAAGATATGGCTGAGTTTCCTATTCCTGACCTGCGTGACTGTATTGACACCAACCTGAAAATGGCCCGACTGACAAACCCTAACGTACAGCTTGGCGCAATATCTCTAAACTGTCGGGTTATTGGACCAGAGTTGGCTGACCAATATTGCGCAGAGTTATCTCAAGAGTTTTCTGTCCCCTGCTTTGACCCCATGATCCATGGAACCAAGCAACTTGTTAACAGGTTGGAACGCAATTCTACGAGTAATTTAAGATGAAGCGACAGGTTAAATTTAAACAAGAAACTTGGCCTTTATTAAAGCCTTTTGTCATTGCTCGAGGCGAGCGTAAAGAGACCCATGTGGTAACCTTACAGATTAAAGAAAATGGGGTAATCGCACGAGGAGAAGCAACTCCAAACACACGGTATGGGGAAACCCCTCAATCGGTCATACAACAGCTTCAACAAATTACACCTCTGCTTGCGGCGGGACTTAACCGCACAGAATTACAGCAAGTCTTACCAGCAGGTTCTGCACGTAACGCCGTAGATGCCGCTCTATGGGATCTAGAAGCAAAACTATACGGCAAGGGTGTCGATCAGCTATCGGCACTGCCTTGGCCAGAAAAAATCATGACTGTACAAACCATCAGCATCCTGTCGCCTGAAGAAATGGCCCGCGACGCAAAAGAACTAGATGGTTTTCCCATCATCAAGGTAAAATTAGATGCCAACCTAATCCTTGAAAGAGTAAGCGCCGTTCACGAAAATGCCCCCGATGCCAAGCTCCTTATTGACGCGAATGAAAGCTGGACGATTGATATCCTGAAAAGGGTTGCGCCTTTGCTTGGGAACCTCGGCGTCATTTTTATTGAGCAGCCCTTACCAGCAGGACAAGATCAAATGTTGGCATCTTATAGCTGTCCGTTACCGCTCGGTGCAGATGAGAGTTGCCATACAAGGGCTGATTTAAACAAGCTCGTTGGTAAATACGATGTGATTAATATCAAACTGGATAAAACCGGAGGTCTAACAGAAGCAATCGCCCTGATGGAAGAAGCAAAGAAACTCGACTTAGAAATTATGGTGGGCTGTATGTTGAGCTCTTCCCTTGGTATTGCGCCAGCTATGTTCCTGGCTAGCCAAGCTAAATACGTCGACCTTGATGCGCCGGCCCTTCTGAAACAGGACCAAGCACATAACCTAACTATCCGCAACGGAGAAATGTCACCCCTCAACCCACGTTTATGGGGCGGAACGTTTAACTATTAACGATTTTTCTTCCTTAGTATTGCTTGTACTTTGGCAATTGGTAATGCCTCTACTCTCATCATTTTTTTCTGTACAACATTATAACTTTCCGTGGTACTCGCCATCAGCAACGAATTGTAAATAGCTTCCTCTGTTGCCTCTATTACAGCTTGGAATAAAGGAGACATGCCATTATTTGGCACTTCCAAATAAGCTGTAATACTATTCCGCCGGTCTGCTGTTCGCCTGACATCCTTATTAGTTGAAAAAGCAATGACATAGTCACCTGATCCATTAGTCATGCTGGCACCTGTGCGCGACAACCCGGCAATGGCCCGCTTTGCAAGACGGTTAAGGTTTCGGTCAGATAGCGGCGCATCTGTCGCAATGACAATCATGATCGAACCATCTGCTTTGTCGTTATCTATATGTTCCTTTAAGAAATATTGTCCTAATTCTTCCCCAATTGAGGCACCGCCCATCTGCAAAACGCCTCCATAGTTAGACTGTACAAGAACCCCAACAGTGTAATTACCCAGTGTCTCGGGGAGTTTTCTTGAACTGGTACCAATTCCCCCTTTCCAACCAAAGGCCACCGTGCCCGTGCCAGCACCAACACTGCCTTCCTCTACAGGCTCTGAGTTGGCGGTAGTGATGGCCTCCATAATTATACTTGGCGTTAGTACGCGAGCACGAATATCGTTTAATCGACCGTCATTTGTTTCTCCGACCACCGCATTAACTGACCCTACCTTTTCATTTCCAGGGTATTTTAAGGTCCAATTCAGGATCGCATCTGCCGCTCTAGGAACAGCAAGGGTATTGGTTAAGACAATTGGCGTTTCTATTTCACCTAATTCCAATATCTGGCTACTGCCCATCAGTTTACCAAAGCCGTTACCCACATGTACCGCAGCAGGCACTTTATCCTGATACAGGTTGCCCCCATGAGGTAAAATAGCAGTTGCACCAGTTCGGATAGATCGTCCCTGAATTACTGTGACATGGCCAACTTTCACTCCATCAACGTCAGTGATTGTATTATTTTTTCCCGTTTCCAAGACACCTGGGCTAATCCCTAGCTCCCGCACACGCACCCTGTTTTCATCCCCGAACGATGAATTAGAAATGATTAAAAATGATAATATGGTCAGAAAAACAGATTGAGTGTGGTTTTTAAACATTCTTGGGTTCCTATATTCGGAGGGTTTTAGTGGCTACTCATTATTTACATACATATATCTACCAGCAATAAAAAAGTCCCGAAGGACCAACTAGTTTACTTGAGTAAAGAAGAGCAACTCTTGCCGGTACTGTCACCGGAAGTGGCATGATGAAAAGAATACCATCCAGACATAATAAGGCCCTGAGAATAGTATATGTTCTCAGGGCCTTATTATGTCAGCTACTGTAGGAATGCCTTTATTATAGGTTTTCACTATTAGTGACGCATTTTGCTTAATAGCGGACATTGCCAAAACTAAGTTTTCCTCCCGCTTTTCGTCATGAGCAGACAAAGAGAATACTCTAATTTGGAGTAATTTAATTCAACATACAATTTCCGCAGCAAGTTGCAATGAGCCACAGCTTACACAACATCAGCCCGGTACTCTCTCGGTGTCATCCCTACCTGCCGTTTGAAGGCGCGATTGAATGGGCCAATGGAATTGAAGCCACAATCGAAAGCAACAGACAATATTGGACGGTCATTATTTTCAGGATTGGCTAATATTTCTTTGGCGCTCTCTATGCGGTGCGAGTTAATCAGATGATTGAAATTTCGGTACCCGAGTAATCCAGTTATACACTGTGTCACCTTATATTCATGTTCCTCGAGAATTTCAGCTAGATCAGCAACTTTCAGCTCTGGGGTCGCGAATTTTGCGTCTTGCTGAAGTGTCTGTATGACCCGTTTGGCGAGGTGGCTGTCACCAGAAAATGTGGTTTTCTTTGATGATGATAGCGGGTTTCTTTTCCTAAAAGAAATACATAGCCACGTTCCAGAAATACCTATCAACCCAGCGAACATGAGGACATGCTCTTTCCACTGGCCACCCAAGCTATTCGCATCAGCGTTCAAGCCCCATAAAAGAGTGAGTGCAATTAAGATACTAAATGTGAGCGCAAATGTTCGGCGAAAGCTTAGCTCTTGTTTGTTTAGGCCATTACCGTAACCTGAAAGCACTTCAGCAAAAACCATTGCCAAGGCACCAATGCAGATGAAGTTTTCTGCATTCCCAAGTATGCGATGCATTTCTGACATCGGCCCACTAACAGGGTAGGCACGAATCAGGTTACTGGTCCCTTCCACTGCAACGATTGCTACAATCGCATAAATGTTCCAGCGCTCTAACGGTTTTTTTATACGAAACAAACAGCGCGCGAGAAGCCAGAGCCAGCCGCAACTTCCAGCCCCAACGATGGCTAGAATACTTGAGAACGGCGCAGCAATAGCGCCCGTTATAGCCGGTATTATAGAGGCTGTTACAGAGAGCGTGAAGGCCAGCCATATCAAATGGCCTGGTTCGATCTGTACAATATTGGGTGGCAGATGCCGGGCCAGTAGTGCAGTCATGATGTAAATCCTCAGTTCATCTGTCGTGTTTGGGCAGTCTTTTTGCTCCCCTTCAGCGTCTCACACTCGTCCTCGTCAGGAAAAATATCGAAAATACTAGCCGTTTTCCAAATAGGCGAGAATGGCACTGATGTCTTCTTATATAGCTTTTTTGCAGGAGCGTCAAAAACATGAAGTGCAGGATAATTGCGCCGATGAGAAAACGCGCTGCAAATTAGAAAAAGGAAAACAAACGATGACGACAGCATCAGCAACAGTATTGAATGAAGAAATTTCAGCAAACCACCCCGTTCCACAACAACCAAAGTCGTGGCCCGACCGAATGCTGGGCCACTCCAGCTTTGCGTGGTTTTTGGCAGCAGCAATAGGTCAGTGGATATTTGTTATCTATGTAGCCCTTCAGTATATCCCGGAACTGGCACTATTTGGCCTACCTGGTTTAGCCAATACGACCTTGCCCCAAGGGTATGTAGCGGGTGACATGGTGGGTAACCTTGCCATAGTTTCTCATCTGCTGGTCGCAATTGTCATTATTGGCAGTGGTCCGCTTCAGCTAACTCCCCAGATCCGGAATCGATTTCCCATATTCCATCGCTATGTTGGGAGGGTATATATATCGCTGGCCTCAATAACCAGCATTGCGGGACTTTATCTCGTCTGGACACGGGGTGTTCCGGGCGGAATGGTAGGCCATCTTGCCATTAGCCTTGACGCTGTATTGATTTTGGCCTTTGGCGGACTGGCGATCAAATTTGCAATAAAGCGACAATTTGTCCAGCACCGCCGATGGGCCATGCGGCTGTTCATGGTTGTCAGTGCCGTTTGGTTTTTCCGGATAGGCCTGATGTTTTGGTTCATGACGACCGGCGGTATTGGTATTGACCCGAAAACTTTCGAAGGCCCGTTTCTCACCTTCATGTATTTCGGTCAGATGGCTATCCCGCTTTTGATGCTGGAGGGATATTTCCTCGCGCAGCGTACTAGAAGCCCCGTGGTAAAGTCTGCCGTTGCCGTGGGTTTGTTCTTCGCAACCGGAGCAACGTTGGTGGGGACTTTTGCAGCCACCATGGGCATGTGGTTTCCACGCATTCTTTAAACAAAAAAAGGCGGGCGGGCGGTCTATTCTTCAATAAATTGAAAAGCATTCCAAAACGCCAGCCCGCCGCTTGAAATCGACACAGGCCCCACTCTCGAACCCCTACAGAAGCTTGATCCAGAATAACGGTTCACCGGGAGTGAGGCCTACACTGACTGCAGTCACTCCCATTCAAACAGTTTTTATCTGTAAATGTATTGTTGGATGGCCGCATTGGGTCTATTCCGTTGAAAAACTCTTCTGTGTTGCTCCTTGGTCTGCGGCTTCGGGGCGT
>CAXBKT010000083.1:0-15474 GCA_963976155.1 uncultured Kordiimonadaceae bacterium
CTCAACACTTACACGGCCATTTCTAGTATCTAGAATAACTGGCCCGCATTCCAGCTGAGGATTAGTTTGCCCCGCAGAGCGCCGAATAAGAGCACGAAGGCGTGCAAGAAGCTCCTCCACAATGAATGGCTTAGTTAAATAATCATCCGCTCCGGCATCAAGTCCTTCAACCTTATCAGTCCAGCTATCACGAGCCGTCAAGACCAGTACCGGCATCTCCTTACCGTCAGCACGCCATTTTTTTAGAATTGTACGCCCGTCCATCACTGGCAAACCTAAATCGAGGATCACAGCGTCATAGGGTTCAGTATCCCCAAGAAAGTGGCCATCTTCGCCGTCATGTGCCACATCAACGGCATACCCCGCATCAAGCAAACTCTGGTGCATTTGACCAGATAATGCTTCGTCGTCTTCAACGATTAAAACTCGCATAATGCCCCCTATCAGTTCGTTGTCAGAATTTTGCCTGTACGAGCATCAACAACTGCCGCAACTACCCGGCCATTTTCGCGGCTAACCCGCAAGAAATATTGCCATCCGCGATTCGTTCGCCTTAACTTAAGGTCGACAACGCGCCCCCCAAGTTTTTCCTCAACCATTTTTTTGATTTCAGAAAAAGCCTTTATCTCGCCCCGCTGCACCGCCTTCTGCGCGTCATCATGCTCATCGGATGCGCGCGAAGACTGAGCATTTGCAGCACTTGCGGGCCATACAAGAACGGAAATCCCTGCCAATAAGCCAACAGCCGCTATCATCAATTTATATAATAAATTTCTCATAGCCCCACTTTCTCAACCAGACACTGAACAACCGATGAACCGCCTTTGACCTTAGTCAAACAATTCGATAGACTTACCTGTATACTGTTTATCAACAGGATGCATGAAAATGCTAGGGCAAAAGGAGGTACTATTGAAATCCATCTTGCTTCCACTCACTGCACAAATACATGAACATATCGTCATTGATGCCAGCATCAGCATCGCATCATGGCTAGATGCAACGATAAATGGCCTGTTTATCCGCCCCGACCCCAGAACATCTGTCTCCTTTATGGGCGAAGGCTTGACAGCGGACATGATACAAGACCTCTGCGAGGCAACCGAAAATGAAGGCCGTGCACAGGCGGAAAAATGTGAGCAAACTTTTAATCGTTCCATGGCCGCCGCTGATATTGATTTTAAGCCTGAAACCAAAGGGGCAACAGCCCGCTGGCGCGTCGCCGTTGGCGAAGTTACTGACCATGTTGGCAGAAAAGCACGCACGGCTGACCTGGCCGTTTGCCCCCAACCTTCAACAACCCAACCCGGTGCGCAAGAAATACTTAATGATCTAATCTACCGATCCGGCCGCCCTGTTTTGATGGTCCCCGACACCGGCATACAACGCTCACTCGACCATATCATGATTGCTTGGAACGGCCGAGCAGAAGGTGCCCGCGCAGTGGGCGCTGCTCTCCCGTTCCTAAAACGCGCTGGCAAAGTAACCTTGCTCCAACTTGGCGAAATCAATGAAGACCGGCCAAGCCTGAGCGATGTGGCTGACTATCTTGCCGACCACGGCGTAAGGTCAAATATACTCACTGATGAGGCCTTTACCGGCAATGTTGGTGAGGCAATATTAAAACATGCTGACGACGAGCAAGCAGACATGATTGTCGTGGGGGCCTATTCTCATAGCCGCTGGCGTGAGATGATTCTTGGCGGCGTAACACGCCATTTAGTCCAGCATAGCCACAAACCAATCTTTATGAGCCACTAACAGCATATGATACTTGTATAAATTACTAGGGCGCTTAACATTAGCGCTTATAAACTTATGCGCACATATTTTACTGGCAACAATAAGCGGCAAAGCTAATTTTCATGACCCCCAAACGAATTGGTATAGTTGGAACAGGTGTAATTGCGGAAATACATGCGGAAGCGATCGCAAATCACCCAGACTTACAGTTAACAGCAATAGCGGACATAAACCCTGAGAGTGGTAAATATTTTGCCCAAAAGTGGGGCGCTTCGCATGTTTTTGAAACTGCTGAAAGCCTCGCTGACAGTGACGTAATTGATGCTGCGCATATCCTTACGCCCCCAGACAGTCACGCTAAACTTGCGGCCCTTTTCTTGGAACGGAACATTCCAACCTTCACTGAAAAGCCCGTTGGGACCAGCAAGGAGGACTTGTCTCTGCTGGAAAAAGCAGTGGAGGCTTCATCAGCACAGCTTGGCGTAAACCAAAACTCATTATTTCATCCTGCTTTTCAAAAGCTACTCGGGATTATTTCGTCAGGAGAACTTGGCACAGTAACTTCAGTACAATGTCATTATGCCGCCCCGCTCCGGCAGCTGGAAAGTGGACAGTTTGGCCATTGGATGTTCCAAAAACCAATTAATATTCTACTAGAACAAGCCGTTCACCCTCTCGCCCAAATTGCGCAACTGATCGGCACTTTTAACGCCGTACAGACCAGCACTACACCACCGCTAGAAATTGCTGACGGTAAACCTTTTTACCCAACTACTTTAATGAACTTGCAGGGGAGTAACGCAAGCGCACAATTACATTATAGTGTGGGTGCGGCCTATCCTCGCTGGAATATAGATATTCTGTGCACAGACGGCACTATTTCTGTAGATATCCTTGCGAACCGTGTCGTGCAAAATGGCCGTAGCATGTGGCTAGAAGCGACAGAACACTTTTTGGTTGGCCGAAACGCTGCCAAACAGCTTAAAAAACAAGCGACAAACAACTTTCTGACCTATGCAGCGTCCATGATCGGCCTTAAAGGACGAAGCGACGCTTTCTACCTTGGTATGGCAGCAAGTATCTCGAACTTTTATGCGCACCTTGCGGGTGATGCCAGAGCTCTCACTGTAGATTATCCGTTTGCCAAAAGTCTTGTCGACGCATGCCTCGTCGCAAGCAGCCAAATGATTGAAAAGAAGGCTTCCCCGAAACAAAGAAAACCGCGGGATACTGTTGATGTTGTTATTCTAGGAGGCACCGGCTTTATTGGGCGTTATGTGGTTGAAGGCTGCATCAACAAAGGCATGACTGTTCGTGTTGTTGCGCGCAACATTCATAATTTACCTAAACTCTTTCAACATAAGCAAGTTGATATCATCTCAGCTGACATGAAAAACCCAGATGCGGCCAAAGCAGCAGTAGCAGGAACAAGAAATGTCATCAACTTGGCGCATGGCGGCGGCGGAGCATCACCTGAATTGGTCCTAAAAGCCATGTTAGGTAGTGCAGAGGCTGTATTTTCCGCCTGCAAAGACGCGGGCGTGGAACGGCTGATCCATATGGGTTCCATTGCTGGCCTATATCTTGGCAATCCACATGAAACTATAACAGGCGACACACCGCCTGACCCCATGCCGCATAAACGCGGCGACTATGCCATGGCCAAAGCCTTAACAGACATAAAGCTGCTGGAGCTCAACGGCTCAGACGGACCTTCCGTCACGATACTGCGCCCCGGACTTGTGGTTGGCAAAGGGACAGCTGCCACTCATAGCGGGTTAGGTGTATTCAACAACGAACAACATTGCTTAGGCTGGAGCTGTGGCGACATTAAGTTGCCCTTTGTTCTAGCCCAAGATGTTGCAGATGCTACCATTGCCTGCCTGGATGCTGAAAACATTGGCGGAAAATGTTACAATCTTGTCGGGGATGTTTGCTGGACGGCAAAAGAATATATGACTGCGCTAAAAGAAGAAACTGGCCGCCCGTTTGCTTATCATGCGCAAAGCCCTCGCTATATAACCCGGATAGAAAACCTAAAAATCCTCATCAAACGCATTGCAGGCAAAAAACAGAGTTTTCATGATATTCGAGATTTTAAATCCCGTGCTATGTTCAGCCCGTTTGATTGTAGTGATGCTAAAAAAGCCTTAAACTGGAAACCGGTTTCTAATGAGGCAACTTTCCGCGATCAGGCTATTTCCATTCATGCCTCCAGCAAAGGGACTTGCGAAAGTTGACCAACGTTAAGGACATTTGGCACATATTCTCAACGCTTTCCGTTGGGGGGCCACAAAGACGCTTTGCAGACTATATTGCCCGAACAAAAGCAGGTCACAGACATCATGTCTATGCAATGGATGGCCAATATGATGCCTTGAAACTCATGGAAGGCCTACTCCCACTGCATAACGGCGAACAAGTCATTGCCAAAGGCAGCACCATCACTGCAACGCTTAGTTGCCGTAAGTTCCTAAAAGCTCACAAACCAGATTTATTAGTAACTTACAATTGGGGTGCAACGGAATGGGCTCTCGCAAATAGCTTTTTCCCCATCTGCCCTACCATTCACATTCAGGATGGTTTTGGTGAAGAAGAGCAAGACCGCGAGATTACTTCACGGCGCCTTATGCGCATCTTCTCGTACCGTAACTGCGCTAAAATTATTGTCCCCTCGCTTACACTTGAAAAGATTGCGCAACATAGCTGGCATGTTTCTAAGCGGCGTTTGCGTTTTATTCCAAATGGCATTGATGTTGAGAGCTTTAGCGGTAAGGCCAACGCTTCTGCCTTGAAGGCTTTGGGTATAAAAAACAAAAGCAAAACAATTGGCACAGTCGCAGCACTTCGCGCGGAAAAAAACATCGGACGACTAATTGAAGCCTTCAGCTTGGTAGAGGACAAGCACCCTGACACGCAGCTTGTCATTGTTGGTGACGGCGTTGGTACTTCAGCCCTTAAAATGCTCGCAGAACGAGTTTGCACCAAAGGGCGTGTCATCTTTACAGGAAACCTCAAACAACCAGAGCAGATACTGCCTGCTTTTGACATATTCGCACTTTCCTCGGATACCGAGCAAATGCCCCTTTCTGTAATTGAAGCGATGGCGACCGGCTTGCCAATTGTTAGCACAGACGTAGGCGACGTTAGGCATATGGTATCCGACGAAAATAAACCCTATGTGGCCGACAGAGACGCAGCAGTAATGGCAGCCAATCTTTGCAAACTTCTTGATACACCTGATGCGGCAAAGACTGTTGGCAATGCCAATAAACTCAAGGCCAAGGAACAGTATGGTATCGACCAGATGGTCGCAGCTTACGATCAATTGTTTACGGACCCAACTGGTTGAGATAGAAAAACGTCAAATATTTTAACTAAGGTGACGTAATGAGCAAACAAAGCACGCATATTTTCGTGTCGAAAGCGCACAAATGGATTGGGCTAATTCTTGGCATCCAGCTGTTGTTTTGGACTGCCGGCGGCGTCATTATGTCATGGATACCTATAGAACAGGTTCGCGGTGAACACAAAATCGCGGAACAACCACAACCTCCAATCACGCCTGACGAAAACATCATGCCCCTTAGCGAGCTTATAAGCGCTGTAGACGGGAATATAGTTGAAGTACGATACACTAAACTACTTGGCCAGACTGTTGCTAAGGTACGCTTAGACAGCGGAAAAACCGAAATTTGGAATACGGAAAGCGCAACGCCCATAACACCTATTTCCGCCAATCTAGCGCTGCAAATTGCCGTTGCTGATTATGCTTTAGATAACCCAGTACTTTCTGTTGAAGAGATAAACGAAACCTCTATTGACTACCGCCGGGCTTTACCTGTTTGGAAGGTTACCTTTGATGATACGGAAAATACGGCACTTTATGTATCTCCTACAGAGGGCCGCGTTGTCTCCCGCAGATCAAGCGTATGGCGCTTATATGACTTTTTCTGGATGTTGCACATTATGGATTATGACGAGCGGCATAATTTCAACAACCCGCTAATCATGGCGACATCCTTGTTCGCTGTTTTGTTTGCTATCAGCGGGTTCTTTTTATTGTATTTCAGGCTCAACCGCAGAGATTTTAAAATCAAACTGGGTAAAGCGAAGTAAGAGGCTCTGTAATCTCAGAATTCTCATAACCCGGCACCATCTGTTCAATGCTCGCTCGCACCTCAGCAAGCGGCGATATTTGCAAGCATTTAGATAATAGTCTTGCCACTCGAGGTATATGCTTCAAGTAAACATGCTTGTTGTCTTGACGGCTTAACCTTGTGAACAGCCCTAGCACTTTGGCGTGCCGCTGTGCGCCTAGTATCGCCATACTACGCTCAAAAGCTTCACGGTTTACACTTGGAAACGCTTCGAAATAACACCCCAGCACCAACTCACGCGTTTCTTTGCTGACATCGCGCCGAGCATCTTCAACTAGCGACACCAAGTCATATGCTGGCGACCCAATGAGGGCATCTTGAAAGTCTAGTAAGCCACAGGAATTTATGCCCGGCTGTTCATCAACAATCATCAAATTGTCCACATGAAAATCCCGTACGACTAACATACTACGATCAGCGGAAACTGGAGCCAACGCACGCTGCCACGCCGTCAGGTATGTACTGCGTTCGGTTTGTGTCACTTCAGTTCCCCGTACTGTTGGCACGAACCAGTCAATAAATCGCTCAACTTCCAGCAGCAATAGCTTTTCGTCGTAAGGCGGCGCATCAACAGAAGCTGCCTTCGTTGATTTCTGGATATGAATTAATACTTCAACAGCTTTTGAATAAAGCGTTTTTTCATCCACTTCTGAGTTCAAAAGCCGCGTAAAAGTATCGTCGCCAAAATCTTCAATAAGGGCAAACCCGGCCCGAAGATCATAAGCATAGATTTCAGGTGTTCGAATGCCGAGGTTTTGCAAATGCACGCCCACCCGCAAATAAGCGGCAAGGTTTTCAAATTCCGGTGGTGCATCCATCAACATTGCACGCCGATCGCCATCAATCAGTCGAATATATGATCGTTTTGAAGCATCACATGGCAATGGAAACAAGTCTGCCTTACCCCAGCCCTGCTGTTCGCAAAACTGTTGCTGCTCCTCAAGCCGTGTCACCACCATAAATACTCCACCAACAAAAACCTCTAGTTCCGTCTTATAACAAGTAGGTAGAGAATGGGAAGCATAGGTGCAAAAGTACCTGAATTTACGTATAAAGTTTAAGCGTTTTCCGCTGCTATCATTACTAATATACAGCCACAGCACCATAGCCAACATGCCATTAACGCGTTTATCGAAAAGTCAGTTAGAACTGTAGGCTATTTCAGGGCATGATATTTTTTTCAATACCATAACCAGTTTTGGAGCATGCAGGTTTTCTTACACTAATACGTACCTGATACGCGCTCGCAATAAAGCAAGCCTTATAGTTTATCTAAAACTATACTACTCGGCTGGCACGTTGAAAGGGGTACGCCCAAAGATCACTTCATTTCCGCGCGCAGGCTCCCTCGGTACATTGAAAGACAATATCAGTGAAACACCTGCCATAATAGCCCCCGCAACAAAGACAAGTGCTGGTGATATCGGCCACAAGAATGCACCAAATACCCACGGAATTATTACTGCTGCAATGTGATTGATTGAAAAGCTAACACTGCTGGTCGCTGCAATATCTTGAGGATTTGCTATCTTTTTCAGGTAACTTTTTTGAGCAATCGCGAAAGCAAAGAATAGATGATCAAGGACATAGAACGAAGCGGCCAGGGCTGCATTTTCCGTATAGGCATAACCTAGGAAGACAATAATCAATCCAATATATTCAAATATCAGAGCGCGACGTTCTCCAAAACGAGCGATAAGACCGCCTAGTTTGGGTGCTATAATCGCTGTCATAACTTGATTAAGAAGATACAGACCACTGATTTCTGCTGCACTAAAATCAAACTTGGTTACAAGCAAAAAACCGGCAAACACGACAAAAATCTGTCGGCGCGCACCGCCCATAAAAGTTAATGCATAGAATAGCCAATAGCTTTTTCTTAGAACTATTTTTTTCTGCTGCGCGTCGGTTTCAGCAAACTTTGGGAAATAACGCCATGCAAAAACAGCGAGCCCTACTGTACCAAGACCCGCAAAAGCAAATAGCCAAGCATAATCAAGCCCAGCTACCTCAAGTAGCACCCATAATATTGCATAAGCAAAAAGGGAAGCGAGTGAGCGAGCACTCACTTGACGGCCCATCGCCTTCGGGGCTTCATCTTTGTCAAACCACTGCAACGACAAAGACATCTGTGCTGTTTCAAAATAGTGGAAGCCAATCGACATCAGCACGGTCGTAAAATAGAGGCCGTAAGCCGTCGGGAAAAATCCTGTTATCGCAACACCGAGCCCTAGCAAAGCAACAGACAATATTGCGAAGGTCTGTTCTCTAACCGCCAGAAGTACAAACACCGCAGTAAAGGCTAGAAAACCGGGCACTTCACGCAAGCTTTGCAAGATACCAATTTCACGGCCAGTGAAGTCTGCGACCTCAACTGCAAAGTTATTCAGGAGCGCATTCCATACAGCAAAAGAAAAAGCTGAAGCACTCGCCATCAAAATCAAATAGGCAACCGGACTTTTAGGGGACTTCACAACAGCGCGAACAGCAGAAAGCATAATGCCTACCTCATATAACAAGGTAGGCACCATAAACTCAGCGAGGAAACCCCACCAACAATAATAATTTGGTGGGAGCTATGCAAAATCTAACTAACTATGGCTTAATCAAAGTTTGGCGGGCGCTTCTCAAAAAAGGCTGCGATTGCCTCCATCACTTCAGCGGATTTCAACTGAGTACTAAAGTGGCCGCCCTCTTGCTCAATTCTGTCCTTAAGTACTTGTTTATCTCCGCGCATCAGACTTTTGGTAGTTTGCAGAGAAATCGGTGCCTTACGCGCCAAGGTCTCTGCGGCTTTCCGCGCCGTATTTAATACTTCGTCTAGAGACGTAATTTCATTCACAAGTCCCATGGAAAAAGCTTCATCTGCCTTGACTTTTTTACCAAACATAAAAATTTCAGCCGCCCGAACATGACCAACAGCTTGAGGTAACAACAGTGACGACGCGTTTTCAGGCACAAGTGCCAAATCAACAAATGGAGCTGACAGAGTTGCGTTCTCGGCCATATAGACAAGGTCACAGTGCAACAACATTGTCAGACCAATGCCAACGGCAAGGCCATTTACTGCTGCAACAAGCGGCTTATCACTTTCAACCAACTCGCTCAAAAACCGCATCACAGGCCGAGCGCCATCAAGTCCGCCTGATTGCTGAAAATCAATCAGGTCGTTTCCAGCAGTGAACACATCTTCAACGCCCGTAAACAAAATAGCGCGAACACCGTCATTACTGCGAGCATCCTCCATGGCATCTGCCATTGCCGTATACATAGCGTGCGTCAATGCATTCTTCTTCGCAATACGATTAAAAGTAATTGTGAGCACTTTGTTTTCAATGCTCGTTTGTATTAGCTCTGTCATAGCAATTATCCCTCGCCGAAATTGGTCTCTAAATCTGTCTAATCATTCAAATGGTCAAACGCGTCCGCGCGCTTTCTTAGTGTTTGCAAAAAATCACCAAACTGGTCCAGTTCCGCAGCATCAAAACCCGCCAGCAACTTTGTATTGGCTTCAACAATCAAGGTTTTACTGGCAGAGATCACTTCCTGCCCATAAGGCAAAAGCTCCACCACATAGGAGCGCCCATCACATTCCGATGGTCTGCGCCGAAGCAGGCGTTTCTTCTGCATCCGATCAATTAACCCTGAAGTAGCTGCATTCTTAAGGCCAACAGCACCAGCAATTTCTCCCATAGACGCGCCGTCGTTATCTTTTAGGTACAAGAGAACTCCATGCTGCGTTGCTGTAATATCAAACCGCATCGCAAGTGTACGGTCAGCCGCTCGAAACATTGCTCGGTGCGCTTGATGCATCAGCCTAAATATTTGTGGGTTACTCATTTTATCCCAACTTCAATATAGTTCGTATACGAAGTAATTCGAAATTGAAGCTTGGCAAGGGCATCTATAATATTTTTTGGTCTCTGTTCATTGCCACATCAACGTTGGCAAGTTAAAGTAGCCGCATATTGAATAAGGAAACCCTGCCGATGAACAAAATTACTTAATCCCTGATTAGGCTCATTCGAGCTACCTAGACACCATATTAAGTAAGCAGCAGATTTATCATGCAATCAGACATCTATGCTCCGAGCAGCGAAGCTCGTTTTCCACTTCCGAACACTGACCGGGTTGTTTTCCTAAAGCCCATCCTAAACGGCGACAACATAAGCGCTGGCGACTATAGTTATTATGATGATCCGGATACCCCCGAATCCTTCCAAAAAGACAATGTTCTTTATCATTATGATTTTGTTGGAGACCGACTAGACATAGGAAAGTTCTGCGCTCTGGGCACAGGCACCACATTCATTATGAACGGGGCAAACCACCGTATGGACGGCCCATCAACGTTTCCTTTCCCTATTTTCGGGGGTGCTTGGGCCGAACATATGGCTCTGCTCGGTTATCTACCAAGTCACGGAAATACGAACGTTGGGCATGATGTCTGGTTCGGCTATAATTCTCTTATAATGCCCGGTGTGACTATCGGTCATGGGGCTATTATTGCTTCGGGCTCGGTGGTCACAAAAGACATTCCACCTTACGCTGTAGTCGGCGGAAACCCTGCAAAAATCATACGGCATCGATTTGACACAGATACAATCGAACAGCTGCTTGAGCTGGCGTGGTGGGACTGGCCCATTGAAAAAATCACAGAGAACATTAACATTCTGATGGCTGGAGATGTTAGTAAACTAACGAAAGCCATATAGGAAACATAACGAACAACCAATTAAGGTAAGCAATAGTAATGTCCTCTCATTCCCCTGAAGATGTGAAACTAAATGCCAGCACAGAATATGCGAACGCTGAAATGGCTGTGTACGAAGGCCCTTTCAAAATCGCTAACTATATCCCCTACCGGCTCGCACAAGCACAGCTGGTAGTACATAGAGCCGTTTCTCCTGACACAAACCCAGAATTACAAGCAATCGCTCAATTTACACAGCGCGACATACGCGTGCTCGGCATGATCGGGCAACACGCTAGCATTTCACCTTCCATGGTAGCCGAGCGCACAGGATTAGACAGAGCCACAGTCACTCGAGCCTTAGCCCTTCTTTCTGAAAAGAAGATGATTGTCCGCATGCAAAATGCACAGGATGGGCGCGGAAAATATGTCAGCCTTTCAAAGCTTGGCGCCAAATACTGCAATATTCTCTTCCCGATAATGCAAGACTATGGAGCCTATTTAGAAGAGGCATTGTCCCCCGATGAGAAAGAACAGCTTTTGCTCCTGCTGGAAAAAGTCCGGTTGCACGCCGATGCCAAAATAAAAAATAATTAAAACAAACTTTTTATGGAACTTGACCATTGTCAAGTTCTTGCACACCACACCTGATATTCTAATCAGGCTTTGAACGAGGCGACAACTACTACCTCACACAGGCACCAGATACGCTCCGCTTCCCTTGTGTATCTGGACTATTGCCAAGTCGCCTTAGCGAAAAGTGCATCTATGGGTCTGATGTGTGCAGGAGCGTGGTTCTTTCAGAACTACACTCCTGCAACTCGTTATGCCACCAACCATTCCCTCTAAAACCCGCCATAAAAATGGGGGCGCAAAAGATGGCGGTAATCACCAAATTCAAGCTGAGCTAAAAGCCGGGGTTCAAACTTTAACAATCGGCCAACGTATCATTGAGTTTATTGAAGTTTGCCCCAAAGAGCGTTTGCCTATCAACGTCACAAAGTTCGACACTCAGGACATTCAAAACCTTATCTCCATAGGAGAACGGGACGTTTTACTCAGAACAGAGCACCTATGCCAAGTTTGCAGTTAGCCGCCACAAGGGCTGATCACTTTCATGGAATTTTTTCTCGAAGGCCGTCAGAAACTTTTCTGGCACAAATTGCGCCAACTCAGACGTATGATCAAGAAACCCTAAAGCAATAGCAAACTCTTCTAAGTAAAGTTTCCAATTGGACCTAAGCTCCAATTTTCCACCAAGGGCCGCAATAACAGGGAAAACAGGCGCACCGTGCCAGCGCTTCCCTAAATGTACCGACTTCGGCCAAGGATTGGGGTAAAGAATATAGTGCCGGTCAAACCTCCAACCTGCGCCCTGAGCTAACCTATAAAAATCATTAAGGTCAGCGCGAGCCATTATAAGGTTTTCAGGCTGACCACCCTCACGTTCTCGGGCCAACCGATTTGCTGACTTATCTATCCCTATGACCCAGTGATCGGGATACTCTTTCGCCAACGCTCTGCTGCTGTCGCCCACACCGCAACAGGAATCAAAAACCATGGGGCGCTTCAAGGTATCTAATTGAGTTTGTATCTGATCAAAAACACGCTGTGTATGATCAGCAATGGGTTTGAGAAAAGGCTTCTCGACATGTTTCAGCACCGTTTCCTGAAGCCGGTCATGTGGCCCAGTCTGATTGCTTTCTATTTGCCGGGAACTTGTCTGCATCTCACGCCTATAATTTTAGTTCACATACAAAAGAGCCTGTCACATTTAGATCTGGTTCTTCTATAAAAATCAGTTAGCAAGAACAAGGCAATTAATGGGATTGAGCAATCTTACTGTTCTCAACCTCAGCCATCTAAATAGCAAAGCCCTTTGTCTTCACATAGACAATACCTCAGAGCCCTTAAATTTTAGCCGATTTGACCAAACAATTAAAAGCACCCGCCAGTCAGCAATAGGTTTATCTATCCCAAAAGCCACCTTGCGTATGACAGGCTTCTATGGCTTATTGGCCGCTACTCGATTCAAGCCTTTCTTTCAGGAATTCTCAATGGCCGACAACACCTCTGAAATACTAGATGACCTTGTTAAAGCAGCCCTGAAGGGCGGCGCCGACGCAGCCGACGCAGTTGCGGTTGATGCGCGTAGCACTGGTATTTCATGGCGTGATGGCTCGCTTGAGGATGTTGAACGTTCTGAAGGACAAGATATTGGCCTCAGAGTTATGTTTGGCAAAAAACAAGCCATGGTTTCGACAAGTGACCGCAGAGCCAATAGCCTTAAGGACTTGGTTGACCGAACACTTGCAATGGCAAATGCTGTCCCTGAAGACGAATATTGCGGCCTTGCCCCCGAGGAACGCCTTGCCAAAGCCCCCTTTAAAGAACTTGACCTTTACGACGACACCGAAGTTTCTGCAGAGACACTCAAGAAAATGGCTGCCGAAGCAGAGGATACTGCCCGTGCGGTTGAAGGTGTAACCAACAGTGACGGAGCCGGCGCAAGCGCTGGTAGTTGGGCAATCTCCCTTGCGACCAGCCACGGCTTTTCTGGGCATTATAAAGGTAGTAGTTTCTCGCTCTCCATTTCTGCAGTGGCTGGCGAAGGCACAGGCATGGAACGCGACTATGATTTCTCCAGCAAACGCCATTTTGCTGATCTTGCCTCTGCCACTTCAGTAGGTCAGAAAGCTGGTGAACTTGCCGTTAAACGCCTGAATCCTAAAAAAGTCGAAAGCGGCAGCATGCCCCTTGTGTTTGAAGCACGCACTGCCGGTAGCATGCTTGGCCATTTCTCTGGCGCAATTAACGGCGCGGCCGTTGCGCGCGGCACCAGTTTCCTGAAAGACCTTATGGGCGAGAGTATTTTTGCACCGGGCGTCACCATTGTTGATGATCCGTTCATTAAACGAGGTATTTCCAGCAAGCTATTTGACGGCGAAGGCGTGGAAATGCAAAAAACCAATTTGGTTGAAGATGGAGTTTTACAAACATGGCTTTTGAATAGCGCCACGGCACGCCAGCTTGGCCTGTCAGTCACGGGCCATGCCTCACGCGGCACATCATCTGCACCCGGCATCAGCACAAGCAACCTCTATATGGCAGCAGGAGAACTTTCTCCCTCCGAATTGATCGCTGACATCAAAGAAGGCATATACATTACGGACCTTATCGGCATGGGTGTAAACCCCGTAACAGGCGACTATAGCCGCGGCGCAGCGGGCTTTATGATCCGGGATGGTGAAATCTGTGAAGCCGTTAGCGAATTTACAATAGCCGGCAATCTTAAGGATATGTTCAGGGCTATCGTGCCATCATCTGATTTAGAAATGAAATACGGCACAAACGCACCAACAATTCGCATTGACGACATGATGGTTGCGGGCGCATAAGACAGCGCAGTAAAAGGAATATGGGGCTAGGGTAAATTGTAGGTGTATTAAATACACTCACGCAGATACCGAGGTTAAGAGTGGCAAGTTTGGCCAAACCTTTTTTTGATGAAGACAGCTGCCCTTGGAATTTGGCAGATGACGCGAAGCTTGTCCGCCGGGTCACTGAAGAAGCTGGTCGGATTGCACTTTCTTACTTTTCTCGTGACATAAGTGTCTGGGACAAGTCCCCTAACAACCCCGTATCTGAAGCTGATATAGCAGTTGATACGTTTCTGCGCACCACCTTGATGCAAAATCGTACGGGGTATGGATGGCTCTCTGAAGAAACCGAAGACCAGCCCGAGCGCCTGCGCTGCGGCCGCCTTTGGATAGTTGACCCTATCGATGGTACTCGCGCGTTTCTTGCAGGCGGTGACGACTGGGGTATATCAGTTGCGCTAGTACAGGATGGCAAACCCATTATCGCCGCCTTTTATGCGCCAGTAAAAGATGCCTTTTATTTTGCTGAACGTGGCCGCGGCGTCACAAAAAATGGCCTCAATATAACTGTCTCCAGCCAAAGTAAACTCGCCGAGGCCCGCCTGATGGGGGACCCGGCCGCCTTCCGCTCGACCACATACTGGCCCACACCTTGGCCCGAGACAATGTTCTCAGAACAAGCCAACAGCATTGCCTTACGTATATGTCAAATAGCTGACGGCCAATTTGATTGCTGTGTGACCCTTCGGCCCAAGAATGACTGGGACGTAGCCGCCGCGGACCTTATTATTGAAGAGGCAGGAGGTTTATTGACTACCGGCACAGGCAAAAAGCTTATATTCAACCGCGAGCACCCTTTGCATGACCATATCGTCGCCACCTGCCCGGACCTAGTAGACCCGGTGATGCAACGGGTAGAACCGGCGCTTGAACGCTGGCAGTCCAAACAAAGCTAACCCTTACTGTCAAACCCCTTGCTCCCGGCTTTCATTCTAGGTATTCCATAAACCAAGGTTGGGCAAAGATGGGATTGCTTTTATGTTTGGAGAAGTCATCAGAGCGGCACTTTTTGGTGCCCTGCCGATTGCTTGTTTCACCTTCTTAACGCTGCAATGGTCCATCACCAGCGGGCGGCTGCCCAAATTTACCGACAAAAAGGATTTGAAAGCACAGTATAAAAAACTGAGCGAACAAGCCAAAGAAGCCAAGAAAAAGGCGAAAGAAAAAGCAAAAGAGAAAAAGCAAGCCGACGCGCCCGAAACTATGGAAGAGAAGAAACCTTTCTTTCACAAAGGAAGAGGCGGGGACTTGCTTCATGGTAAGGTCATGTTCTTTGGTGGTGGTTTCTACGGTACCATGGCGCTTTTTACCTATCTGATCATTGAAGTTGATGAAATCACTAGTTTCTTTGGAAAAATCATCGACCTTAGTAATTGGAGCTTCAACTTCAGTATTAACTTTGTCATCGACTTAATCATCAATTCAGTCATGAATATTG
>CAXBKT010000084.1:0-15466 GCA_963976155.1 uncultured Kordiimonadaceae bacterium
AATTTCACGCTGCAAGCTTAGCCATAGTTATACTCTGTACCGGCAGAGTATTCGAAGCCGCGACAGGTCCTTCCGCAGTTATCATTGAAATGACAGCACACCGCTTACTACCCACTCTTAATGGGCTTTTAGGGTTTGCTACCTTGATTATCCTCGGAAGTATTTTGATACCTGTCCACGGCGTTACTGGTGCTGCGCTTGCTGCCGCCATTGGGCTCAACGTAACGGCTTACATCTCTCTCACTCAAGCTATTGCTCGTCATCAGCTCAATCCCTACACCCGTGAACTGGTGCGCCCCTTCCTAGTATCACTGTTTCTTGCCGCATTAATTCTATCGCTTTCGCTCACACTCTCTTCATGGGTAGCGCCTTCAGGCCTTGTCTTTTCAGTTTCAAGTCTAGTGGCGTCAATCGGCCTTTTGATCAGATATGGCCTCTCTGAATCTGACAGCATACCATTTGGTAAAATAGGTCGGATTTTACGCCGCCACACCAGACACTAAGCCATTAAGGCTTGCATTTTATCCCCACTCAAGTATGCCTCAACACGTATGATAGTTTGCCTACAAGGGGATGCGCACCGTGGATGAGATCATTGTTAAGCCTGTTGAAACCAACGCAGACCTTAAACGTTTCGTAAACGTAACGCGTGAAGTATACAAAGATGATCCAAACTGGATTCAACCCCTAATGCTTGAACGTATGGATGTTCTTAGAAAAGATAAAAACCCCTACTTCGACCATGCCAATGTTGCGATGTGGACTGCTGAGCGAAACGGTATATTGGTTGGTAGGATCAGCGCACAAATCGACAAGCTAGCCCAAGAAAAATGGGGACCAAACCTTGGCCACTTTGGTTTTTTTGAAGCGAGCGATGAAAAATCAGCAATTGCCTTGTTAGATACAGCCAAAGATTGGCTTCTTGATCATGGAATGGTCAGAATGCAAGGCCCATGGTCCCTAAACCCAGCGGAAGAGGTAGGCACACTTGTAGACGGCTTTGACACACCTCCTTGTTTCATGATGCCACACGGTCGTCCTGAGTATGATGGTTGGCTTAAGAAGCAAGGCTTTGACAAAGCAAAAGATATGTTTGCCTATCAGTTAGATATTACCAAGCCACTTCCCGAGCGGGCACAGCGTATCGTTGGTATGGCAAAGAAGAATGATAAGGTAACCATTCGCCCTATCAATATGAAAAACTTTGATGAAGAACTCGCTATCATCATGGATATCTATAATGAAGCTTGGGGCGAAAATTGGGGTTATGTTCGGTTCACCGAGAAAGAAGCGAAGCACGCGGCCAAGGCCTTGAAGCCTATCGTGAAGCCTTATCGCACTTATATGTGCGAATATGACGGAGAGCCTGTCGCCTTCATGCTCACCATTCCTGACGTCAATCACAAACTAAGAGACCTCGATGGAAAACTTGGCATCATAAACGCATTCAAAGTGCTCTACCGAATGTTTAACGGTAAGGAAGATAGATGCCGTGTGCCCCTAATGGGCGTACGGAAACGTTTCCAGAAAAAACCACTCGGCGCAGCTATGGCAATGTGGATGATTGATGTATCAAAACAGAATGTTGTCGACCGCGGCGCCTATTTCGGTGAACTAGGTTGGATTCTAGAAGACAACGACGGCATGAACAGCATTCTAATAGAAATCGGCTGCGAAGTTTATAAAACCTACCGTGTATATGAAAAGTCAATCACGCGAAACGCTTGATACAAATCAAAGCAAATACACCCAGCCCTATATACACTCTCTCTAGTGTTAACAAAAAAGGAGGTAGATATGTCAGCTTTTTTACACAAAGTTGCTGAGGGATTACGTACGCGTGAGAAATTTTTAGAAGACCATGATAACCATCCCGCCTTTAGTGAAGAAAGTGGAAAGACTTTTCGACAAGAATATCAGACCCTTTTGGCCGAACTCCAAGCTTTCACCAAACGAGTTAGATCCCTACATAACGCAAAAGAAGATTTTGATGAGCACTTTGAAAAAGAAATCGAAGACGCTAACGATCTTATCGCCGTAAAAATTGACACATGGTACAAAAGGCTACCTAACAAACATTAGCCTGATTGCATCAAACGTACCCCTTCATCTCGCTCAAATAAATATAGTAGATGTCGAAGGGCATTACCGCGTTTACTCTCGAGCTGCGGGTCTTTGTTGATAATGAGCCGTGCGTCATCCCTTGCGAGTTCAATCAAATCTGCGTGCTCCGTGAAGTCGACCATATGGAATTCAGGCAACCCGCTTTGTTTGGTACCGAGTATCTCGCCACCACCGCGAAGTCGCAGATCTTCTTCTGCTATAAGGAAACCATCCTCCGTTTCCCTCATAATTTTAAGGCGCGCTCGTGCCACCGCCCCAACATCATTACTACGAAGTAGAATGCAACTAGACTGAGCATCCCCACGCCCTACCCGACCACGAAGCTGGTGGAGTTGTGATAGGCCAAAGCGTTCAGCGTGCTCGATTACCATAATGGTTGCTTCAGGTACATTTACGCCAACTTCAATAACAGTCGTAGACACCAACACAGAAATTTCGCCGCATTGGAATTTTTCCATCACAGCGTCTTTCTCCGCTGCTTTCATCTTGCCGTGCACCAATCCAACACGGTCTCCAAACAAGCCTTTAAGAGAAGCAAAGCGTTCTTCTGCAGCAGCAAGATCAAGCAGTTCGCTTTCTTCCACTAACGGACAAACCCAATAAACCCGGGCCCCGTTTGAAACAGCTCTACTTATACCATGCGCGACATCCACTAACCGATCGAGCGCAACTACCCGTGTATCGATAGGTTTTCGTCCTGGTGGTTTCTCGCGAATAAACGACGTATCCATATCCCCGTATGCAGTAAGTGTGAGTGTTCGAGGAATTGGTGTCGCTGTCATACCCAGCACGTCGACGCCGTGTTCGGCTTTTGCTGCAAGGGCCAAGCGTTGCTGCACGCCAAAACGGTGCTGCTCATCAATAATGGCTAAACCAAGGTCTTTGAAGATGACGTCGTCCTGAATAAGCGCATGTGTGCCCATCAAAATATCAATTTCACCAGAGGCTAGCTCAGCAAGTAAAGCCGCTCGTGTTTTACCTTTATTACGGCCCGTTAAAAGCGCAACCTTCATTCCCACGGCATTCGCAAGCGGTTCAATAGTTTCGAGATGTTGCCGAGCAAGTATTTCAGTTGGTGCAAGCAGAGCAGTTTGCACGCCCGCTTCAACCGCAGCCGCCATAGCGAGAAGAGCCACAATAGTTTTACCACTGCCCACATCACCCTGCATAAGACGTAGCATCGCGCGTTCATTTTCAACGTCAGATATAATCTCTGCTAAAGCCTGCCTCTGGTCACCAGTAAGCTCATAAGGCAATGCTTGCAGCAATTTTTCCCGAATGTAGCCGTTGCCTTTAAGCGAACGCCCACGCTTTTTACGGGTACGCTCCCGCACAATCGCAAGGGCAAGCTGCGTTGCTAACAATTCATCAGCCGCTAGACGTCTTCGACTGAGGCTAGCAGGTGCAAGGTCCTCTGCTCCCTCAGGCTGATGTTGTATTTTAATAGCAGCAAGGAAATCAGGCCATTTTTCTCGCTGCATCAGAGCAGTGTCATGCCACTCAGGAAGCGCAGGAACCAATCCCACTGCTGCGTTAATTGCTTTGCGCAATACCTTCCCTGAAAGGCCAGCTGTTAATGGATAGATGGTCTCAAGCAGAGGTAAATCTTCAGGATTATCAGGGTCTGCCATATAGTCAGGATGCGTGATTTGCGCCTTATCCTGATAGTGTTCAAGCTTACCACTAATAATGCGCTGCTCACCCTCAGGAAGCTGTCTTCTGAGCCAATCTGCGCGCGGATTAAAAAACACAAGCGTGAGCTCAGCTGTGTCATCGTGGCATACAACGCGGTACGGTGCCCGCCGGTTGGCCGATGGTCGGTGTTCATCAATGGTTACTTCGACAGTAACAATAGATCCGGGCTCCGCGTCCATCACCTTGGGCCGGTAACGCCTATCCACAAGACCAGAGGGCAAATGAAACAATAGATCACGCGTACGCGTACCCATAAGGCGCTCAATCGCAACCTTATTGCGCTTGCCAATACCCGGCAGGCGTTCAATATCCGCAAAATACTCAAAAAGTAGCTCAGGGCGCATAAACCCAAACTCTCCAACAAAATCGAAAGTTTCCCTTTAACGAATAAGGACCATAGCCTATGGTGTGCCGCCCGCCAATGGCACAATCATGACTGTTACTTGGACTGCTATCAAATGACTGATCTAACCTACAATCCTCATAAGGAAATTGACCTTGAAAACCGCCGTCGTCGCTTACTTTTCCGCGCTTGGCACAGAGGCATTAAAGAGCTGGATTTGATCTTCGGAAATTTTGTAGAAGCCAACGCCGAAACATTCACAGATGATGATTGCGCCTGGTTTGAAACACTTTTTGAAGAACAAGACCATGAGATTCTCGGCTGGGTAACAAAGGGTGAAGGTGTACCAGAGCGGTTTCAATGCGACATGATGACCCGCCTGCAACGCCTTGATTTCATGACATTAAAAGCAAAATAAAACGGTTCCAAGTCTCCTATGCCCCTAGCTCGTTCAATCAATGAATTTGTAAGTGAAGACCTACCACTTTTAGCGGGCGGTGTACCATCGGGCTTTGACGCGATGCTGCTAGCGGAGGCTGTGCAGCGCGCCTTTGCGGAAGGAAAACGCCCTGCGCTCCACATTGCACGGGATGATGCGCGGCTTTATTCGCTTGAAAGTGCCATCCAGTTTTTTGCGCCTGATCTAGAAATTATCACGATCCCAGCATGGGACTGCCTGCCGTATGACAGAGTAAGCCCCCAGCGGGATATTATCGCTGGCCGAATGGCTGCACTGTCGCGCTTAACACACAAAAACCTGAAAAAGCCACGCCTAATTCTCACAACTGTAAACGCCGCTTTGCAGCGTGTACCGCCAATTTCAGCGATACAGGGTGCTACGTTCCATGCAGAGCCCGGCGATACGGTTGATATGGTTAAGCTTACGGAATTCTTGGCGTCCAACGGTTACAACCGATCGGGGCAAGTGATGGAGCCGGGTGAATTTGCAGTGCGGGGTGGGTTGATTGATTTATTCCCACCGGGACAAGCGGAACCAGTGAGGCTCGACTTTTTTGGCGATGAACTGGATACAATTCGCCGATTTGATCCGCTAGATCAGCGCACAACGGGCACCGCAAAGCAGCTCCATCTAAAGCCCGCGAGTGAGTTTTCCCTTTCAGAACAAGCGATTGCACACTTCAGGCGCACCTATGTCGCAACCTTCGGACCAGCGCGTAGTGATGACCTTTTGTATGAAGCGATCAGTGAAGGACGCAAGCACCAAGGGGCTGAACACTGGCTGCCCTTCTTCCATGAAAAGCTGTCCACGCTATTCGATTATATCAGTAACCCCTTGATTTCACTTGACCATCAGGCGGACGAAGCTGGGAATGAACGCTTTAAGGCGCTGGATGATTATTATAAATCCCGCAAGGAAGCGTGGGAAATTCTAAAGTCCTCCAAGGGTGCCACAACCCCGCCCTATAAGCCGGTGCCGGTTAAAAGCCTTTATCTGACAGATACCGAATGGAAAGATGCACTCGGCGACCTAAACGCCCGCAGGCTCTCGCCTTTTGAGGAACCGGGTGCTGTTGGGGTGCTCAGTTTCGGTGCCAAACAAGGGCGTAATTTTGGCCCCGAACGCAACGCCAAAGACATCAATGTTTATGATTCTGTACGCGACCATGTGCAGAAGCTCAGACAGAGGGCAAAACGTGTGCTTTTTGCGTGCTATTCGCGTGGCTCTGCTGAGCGCATGAAAGGTGTGCTCGAGGACCATGAAATTTCGCCCGTCGGCTTCGCCGAAAACTGGGCAGATATCCGCACATCCAACAAGGCCCTGATCGGTGTCACGGTGCTGCCGATCGAGTCTGGTTTTGAAACGGATGAGCTTGCTGTCATCTCTGAGCAAGATGTGCTCGGTGACCGTCTTGTCAGAAAATCCCGCCGCAGCAGGAAAGCAGATAACTTCTTAACCGAAGCCTCTGCCCTCGCCCCCGGTGATATGGTCGTGCATGCAAGCCATGGCATCGGGCGTTTCATGGGGCTCGAGACTGTCACCGCTGGCGGCGCCCCGCATGACTGCCTACTGATTACCTATTCGGGTGATGACAGGCTTTATGTACCGGTTGAAAACATCGAGGTGCTGTCACGCTATGGCAGCGAGGATGCGGGCGGCCAGCTAGATAAACTCGGCGGTGTTGCATGGCAGGCACGCAAAGCCAAAATGAAAGAGCGCATCCGCGAAATGGCGGAGCAGCTCATCAAGCTTGCAGCCCAGCGGGAAATGCGCGAAGGCCACCGCATTGCCGCGCAAGAAGGTATGTATGATGAGTTCTGCGCGCGCTTCCCTTACACGGAAACGGATGACCAGCTGCGCGCTATCGGTGATGTGGCGTCCGACCTCGCGTCCGGGAAACCAATGGACAGGTTGATTTGCGGCGATGTTGGCTTTGGTAAAACTGAGGTTGCCCTTCGGGCAGCGTTCCTTGCGGTTATGGCCGGGCATCAAGTGGCGCTGGTGGCGCCCACCACCCTGCTCGCACGCCAGCATTATCTGAATTTCACGGAGCGCTTCAAGAACCTGCCCGTCCGCATTGGCCAGCTTTCGCGCCTCGTTTCCCAGAAAAACGCAAAGGCCACCAAAGAAGAAATGACAAAGGGCACCATCGATATTGTTGTTGGCACGCACGCCATGCTCGCGAAGGGCATTGAATTCCGTGACCTCGGCCTGCTGATTGTCGATGAAGAACAGCGTTTCGGTGTTGGGCACAAAGAAAAGCTTAAGGAACTGAAGGCCAACGTGCATGTGCTGACACTAACGGCAACGCCAATTCCACGTACACTGCAGATGGCTATGTCAGGCATACGCGACCTATCGATAATCGCGACACCACCGGTGGACCGCTTGGCCGTGCGCACATTTGTGCTGCCGTTTGACCAAGTGGTTATCCGCGAAGCGCTGCTCAGGGAGCATTACCGCGGCGGCCAAAGCTTTTATGTGTGCCCTCGTATCGCGGACCTTGAGGAAGCAGCGCAGTTCCTCCGGGACTATGTACCCGAGGTGAAATTTGTGCTGGCGCATGGTCAAATGACACCTTCAACGATTGAGGATGTGATGACCGCCTTCTATGAAGGGCGCTATGACGTGCTGCTGTCGACCACCATTATCGAATCTGGCATCGACATCCCCACCGCCAATACCATGGTCTTGCACAGGGCTGACATGTTCGGCCTTGCGCAGCTTTATCAGCTCCGTGGCCGTGTTGGGCGCGGCAAAACACGAGCATACGCATACCTAACAACGCCGCCGGGCCGGTTGCTGACAGACGGCGCCGACAAACGCCTTCAGGTTTTATCCACCCTTGATACACTCGGCGCAGGCTTCACGATCGCCAGCCACGATATGGACATCAGGGGTGCTGGTAACTTGCTCGGGGACCAACAGTCCGGCCAAGTGCGCGAAGTGGGTGTGGAGTTATACCAAAAAATGCTGGAAGAAGCTGTCGCAGAAGCTCGCGCTGGCGGCAGCGATGATGTGCACGAGGAAATGGACTGGTCGCCGGTTATCAACCTCGGCGCAACTGTTATGATCCCCGAGAAATATGTGAAAGACCTCACGCAGCGTATGGCGCTTTACCGCCGTCTTGCAGACCTTGATACCCGCGAGGATGTTGACGCCTTCTGCGCGGAACTAATCGACAGGTTCGGGCCGCTACCAAGTGAGGTGAAGCAGCTTGCGGCGATTATGATCATTAAAGGCTACAGCAAACAGGCGCATATTGAAAAGCTTGAGGCCGGGCCAAAAGGCGTGGTCCTTACCTTTAAGGACAACACCTTCCCGAACCCCGGCGGCTTGATTGAATTTATTTCAGCCTCCGGTAAAACCGCCAAGGTACGCCCAGACCATAAGCTTGTGTATTACACACCCATGAATAAAATTAGCACGCGCCTCAAAACCGTGGCGTCGCTGACAAAAAAACTTGGGGCAATTGCGGCAAAATAAACCAACTGACTTTAACATGGACCCCAGATCAAGTCCGGCATGACGACGGAGGGAGGCGAATTAAGTATTGTGTCCCCTGAATTCCCAGCTGCTGCAAACCAAGCCGTTGCTTCTACAGATGCTGGGGCTATGTATTTGCGCTCTTCCTCCGATAGAGTTTCAAACTTTGAAAATAAAAATTTTACGCACTCTTGAACGAGATCAGCGTGTAATTTCTCTTTATTCTCCATTTATCATCTCCCGAACCCGGTAGATACAAAGAGTAATAGAAAAAAATAAAAGTCTCGTTAAAGGCAAGTCAGTAAAAGTACACCCCGAACCATATATTCGTTTGTTACGTGCCTCTGAATAAAATCAGCAGCCCCTAAAAACCTTACGTTGCTTACCAAAAAGCTGTCGCAGCACCTGCCCGGAATAGCCCCTTTAATCAAGTATACTTCCGCCGAAGGGCGTTGCCCTTGTTAACCCGGCTTATTGGCTTCAATTATTGTGATTTCCTATTGTTTTTTTCTCATTTACACTCAGATGCAGCGAAAAATTCTAAATCGGGGGAAATAACAGTGAAACAATCATTCTATGTAATCATTTTAACAGCGCTACTTACGCTACCTGCCTGTTCCAATGAAGCAGAACAATCACCGCTCAGTGTCGTTAATAAAAGAATGGCAGCCTATAATCAGCATGACCTTACAGCCTTTCTGGCCACATACGCTGAAGATGTACAAATTTACACCTACCCAGACAAGCACCTCACGGATGGCAAAGCCGAGTTGCAATCAATATTTGAACCCATGTTCAACGAGGCTTTTGTGAAAGTTACTATTCACCACCAAATCGAAAAAGACAGTTATGTCACCAACCATGAAACTGTTGAATACCCCAACGCAACAATTGACTATGTATCAATTTACAAGGTTGTTAACAGCCTTATCACAGAAGTACGCTTTGTCAGGGACTGATGGGGGTTTAGGATTTTATCTCTGGATACAATCGCCTGACACCTACACTTTTTGAACGCATATTTGTATCCTAGAGGCAGTATATTTAATTGTAGCAGTGTGACTGGAATTTCTGCTTTTGCGAGAATAGTAATACAGGATATTTCAGCTAACTCAAACGCCCGCCCCCAACGAGATTGTCACCTAGGATTTGATCTGGGGTCCATATATAGGTCAGAGCTCTTTGTTACAAATCGATCCCGGCTCGGGGGCCGCAATTCTCGGGACAGTATACTTAATTAGTGCAATTCTGGGGACAGTATACTTAATTAGAGTAATATTGCGCACCACTAACCATGACGAGAACCGGGCATCGCATTCCCTTATTATCCGACACTCGCCGACACTGATCGGCGAGTCCATAGAACCACCGTGCTCTTGCAAACAAAATGGATGCGCCGGTCGAGCCGTCGCATGACGATTGAGTGGCTCAACCTTGATAATAGCCACCCTGTCCCTCAATTCAGTGCACTATCCTCGGGGCGCCAAATGCCTGCATTAGACGTGCGTATTTTACGTCGTTTTGCCTGCCCTTGTTTAGTGATTTACACGGAAAAACATATTTTGTTTTTGTCTAAATCTCTCACATAGGCAGAAAAACGAGGCCCGCGTTGATTTGGCTCACCCTCGCAGGTGCCACCCAGTTCAATCGCTTTTTTATGAAGCCTTTCTACTTCCTCAGTAGACCCAACACCAAAACCAAACATTGATCCATTTCCATTAGTTGCAGGTTCCTCATTGAAGGGGGACGCCACTGCAAATGCAGAATCTCTATCGTCACCCTGCCAGAAGGTCATTCTTTCAGTTGATAAAACCTGATTAAATTCTGTTTGCTCGAAAAGTGAATCATAGAATTTAGTCGACGCTTCCATGTTGTTTGTTCCAAGAACGGCATAGTTTAATTTCATAATCTAATATCTCATAAGGTTTACAGAACAGTAGGCAAAAATTCGTGCATCCGCTCATCAAAACGATGGCTATCTGCGGCATTTTACCAATGCCATCGCCATCTGATTATTTCAGCGCACATTGGCTTTACTATTGGCATGACCAACTGTCGAAAAGTGTCAGTGGTGTTTGTAAAGTGACTGTTTCAGGTTATGCTAAACTGCACACCTTTTTGCTGGCCTGTCACCCCGGACTTGATCCGGGGTCCATGTCTAGGCACAAGCTCCTAGATACAACAGATAGATTCCGGCTCGACGGCCAGCATCGCTGAAATTCGAAATGTGTACAAAAGCCAAATATTCGAAAATTCATACCATCTATTTTTCCCGTAATTTCATACCCTTGCGACCCAAGCCTCAACTAAAGTGATACATTTTATTGAAAATTCTATAGTTAATGCTATGTTCACTATTGCAATCGCTGACAGGCACATAATCAGCGAGGCATATCAGGCATAAATTTGTTTTAATTAAACCCTTACTTGTTGAGAGTATGGCTATGCCTTCTGCATTTAATCTCGACACTGCACATGCAGTGATTGCACATCCTAATCATCAGCTTAGCCGCTATTTCCGGCAATATTTGCAGGAAATGGGCTTCGGTAAAATTGTGACAACCAACCACAGTACGGAAGCTGTTAAAAGCCTGAGTCAGCGCTTTACCAAGCTGGTTCTGGTAGACTATGACCTGCAAGAATTTGGAGGGCCGGACTTTGTTAAATTTGTTCGGTTATGCGACCCACCCCTGCAAGAGGCGGCTGTGTGTGTCACCATGGCCAAACCAAATCTGGAAAAGGTAATGGCTGCGCGAGATGCGGGCGCAAATGAAATAGTCGCCTTGCCATTAACGCAAGCCACATTGAGCAAAAAAATCAATAATGCCATAAACAATCCTGCGCCCTTCATACGGCACCCTAGCTATACTGGGCCGTGCAGACGGCGACAAACGCTGGAGGAGTGGGGTGACATTGACCGACGCAAAAAATCACGCGCCAAAAGACCTGACTGATATTCAGTTATTTCTCAAACAACTTCAAAACATCTAGTTTCACACAACCGCTTTCGACCCACGCCTGCGCGATTTCGTGATAGATAGCCCAGTCTGCCACGCTGATACCCATAGGGCGTTTATCGAGCTTGGTCGCGAAGGTTAAGAACCGGCCAACACGAGCATCGATTTTAGAGGCAGCACTAATAACGGCACGTTGTTGCATATTGATGCGGCCTCGGTTCGCCTCAACCACTGCTTGGCGTGTCACAGCAGATTTTGCTTTTACGTCTAAAAGCACATCTGCCCTGCTACGACCAACTTGGCCTCTTAGCCAATCGGTTACATCAAATAGTTTTGTCACGTCACGCCTTTCTTATGCTTAAAATCTGACAAGCATATATAGGATTGCGACGCCACCGCAATGTACAAACAGAGAAAAACTATTTATTAAAAATCGGTTCCGTATCTCACTGCAATTTAGTCGCCCTCAGCCAATTGAATTTCATCAGCTACCAAACCCTTTTCGCTTTCGTTTCTGGGGTTAAAGGCTGCTCCCAAATATAATACGCCCCCTTGCAAATATGCAAAAAAAGGCCACAAGATAAAGTGCATCTTGCCGCCCGTTATCATCTCAACAGATGCTAACATCAGTAAAAGCAACAAGGGACTAAAATACAGCAACGTCCCTATGCCATTGGTATTGCCTATCCTCGTGTGTACCAACCTTTTCCCCGGCAATATACGTGACACAATATAGGGCAAAATATAGGACACCAAAACCCACAAACCGAAAACAACTGAAATAAAGAAGATAACTTCATGTTGCTCCGGGGGATATTCAAACCAGCTACCTCGTGCCGCAACAATAAGAAGTATACTGGGTACAGAGACACCCAACATGGCTATTGCAAAGCGAAAACGAGCCCTTATGCGCCGCCACCGAACTTCGTGTTGCATACGGCCCCGGTGGCACAGATACATAAGAAAATAACATACGATTTGAAGGTTAAGAGCAATTTCCCACCACCACCCAGTGTGGAACATCTCGAAGGACTGCCTATCCATCAAAAAATATAAGCCACTCATAATGGAGAGATGTATACCAACCAACAGAAGGGCCACCGCACCAGCAAGCGCTCTAAAGTCGCTGACTTTTGGCATTAGTCGCATAAATATGCTCCCTGCCCCCAACACCTTAAGATTATAGCAGACATTAAATTTTGTGACCATGAGAGTTTATAGAAGTGTAACTAATAAACTTGAAAACTATCTAACACTCGGCCTTCGCTCCAAAGCTCAGAATACTAATTCTATTCACTTTACAGTTGCAGGTGGCTCTTGCCACGGTAGTGCCCCATGTAGCAAGTTCAGCTTTCGAACAGTGCCATCAGCTACCATTAGGGCAAACACCCGCCGTATATCATTTATCAGCTTCACATCTGTATCAATATTAAAAGCGAAATAATTAGGAAATGCGTCCATCGTACGCGTTACCTTATAATCGGACTCAGGCAAGCCTTGTTTACGAATTTGCTCAAAGGCACTTGATAAGTCATAAACCCATGCGTCAACCCGGCCTCTCGCAAGCATTTGCACGGCACTTACATGTGAATTCACATTTACAATGTCCTTTTGCAAAACGCCCCGATTAAGTAAGATCGTTTCTCCAGCGGCATTCTTTTGCGCCGCATACTTAAATTTTCCCGGCACATTATAGTTTTTCGCAGAAAGGTTAGTTTCTTTTCTCGATACAATCACACCCTCGACTGCATTGACCGGGCCTACCCAAAGAAACATTTTCTCGCGACTTGGTAGACGAGCCACGGAAAATAGCATGGTATTTTTTCGGCGCTGCGTTTCGCTCATACCACGAGTCCAAGGGGCAAAAATTATATCCTCTCGTCCTTTAGCTATCTTGAGCCTTGCAAAAACCTCCATCAAGATTTCTACGCTGGCGCCCGATGGTTGACTACCAACCAAATAATTAAACGGCGCGCTATTTTCTGTGTAGATAACCAACTCATCGACAGGAGAACACTCGACAGATGGCTGCGTTAAAGCGAAAGAAAACAACAGTAAAACAAAACAACGAAAAGACTTCAACGGACCACCTAACATAACGTCACCAACTATTGGTGGCACATATAGACTATAGTTACTTCTCTGACACCTTTTTAAGGCAAAAAAACATTGGTTTTGGGAACAATCCAAAAACCAGATAGATTTAATCCGATTTTCATTGAAAGATAATCTTACCGTACCAATATAGCGATCTAGTCAGGCTCTTCTTATCTGTTTTGCAGCGAGTAGATCAGTGGGATCTGATTTTAAAATACCGGAGAGAAACATGAAAACGAAGCTTTCCACTGATGCCATCAGTGGGCTTTTATTAATCGCTGCGACCTTTGTTGCGCTTATCCTTGATAACAGTGCTGCGGCACCCTTCTATGATAGCTTACTAAGTATCAAAGGTACTATCACCATAGGTGGCTATGGCTTCTCGAAATCGCTGCTTTTGTGGGTTAATGAAGGATTGATGGCTGTTTTCTTCATGCTCATTGGGCTGGAGATTAAGCGCGAAATGGTCTCTGGCGAGTTATCTGACCCCAAGAATATGGCGCTCCCTGGAATGGCTGCGATCGGCGGCATGTTAATACCTGCTGCCTTCTTCTATTTCGGCGTTGGCGGCGACGCAGCTGCGATGGCAGGATGGGCAATTCCTACAGCCACAGACATTGCATTTGCTATAGGAATATTAGCACTCATGTCTGGGCGTGTGCCGGCTGAATTAAAACTGTTTCTACTTACACTCGCAATACTAGATGATCTTGGCGCCGTGGTTATAATTGCAGCCTTCTATACAGCTGACCTTTCAACCATTTCCCTTTCGGCAGCCCTGATAGGCTGTGCTGGCTTATTCCTGATGAACCGCTTCAACGTTAGATCTACATCAGCATATATTTTCCTTGGCATTGTCATTTGGGGTTTTGTTGTAAAATCCGGCGTTCATGCAACGCTTGCAGGCGTCGCGGTTGGTCTAGCTATCCCAGCCAGCCCCGGCAGAAATGGCCGTTCGCCGCTTGAGCGCCTAGAAGAAAATCTGCATGTGCCGGTTTCCCTAATGATCTTACCCATTTTTGCGCTTTTCAATGCGGGCGTCTCTCTCGCCGGTGTTAGTTTCGCAAGCCTGATGGAACCCATTAGTTGGGGTGTGCTTATCGGGTTAGCTGTCGGTAAACCCATCGGTGTTGTTCTTGGTGCCCTAACCGCAGTTTACATACTGAAAGCAAAACTACCCGCCACCCTCAACTTCCGGCATGTGTGGGGTGCAGGGCATTTGGCTGGCGTTGGCTTCACGATGAGCCTTTTTATCGGCAGCCTCGCTTACGAATCCGCATCAATGAACGCTGACGTTAGAATTGGCGTACTAGCAGCCAGTACGCTCTCTGCTGTCCTTGGTTGGATCATCCTATCCTATAAAGGCAAAACAACCAGCTAAACCCAGACTGGACATAGCAAACTAAAACAAGGGAGCCAAAAGGCTCCTTTGTTCTTCGCGCCAATATCTAGCGATATCTCCCAAGATCAATGCCCTCAACCGCACAAACTTTCTGTGCAGCCTCCCGCTGTACCAATTTTCGCAAATAACGGCTGAGATTATTGAAGGTCATAGGCGGTGTGTCAAAATCGTTCGCCCAAATCGCCAGCATAAGCAAAAAATAATCGCAGACGGATATAGTCTTCCCAACAAGAAAGTCACGCCCTTCTAGTTCACTGTCCAGCAAGGCAAACATGTCCGTAACGCGCTTTTCCTGCGTAGCCTTGATAGAAGGTGCTGCTGACAGGTCATTAGTATGCTTATCCGGATAAAAATAAACCATTAGCTCAGCTTGCACTGTATTGCTCAAATAGAAGAGCCACTGATGAAAAAGCGCACGGTCCACATCTCCCACAGCGGGCATTATAGCCCTCGTTGGGTTTTCGTCGCACAGGTGCAAACAAATAGCGGCACTTTCAAATATCGCCCTACCATTATCCACAAGAGTTGGAATGCGCCCCGCGGGGTTAAGCAATAAATAATCGGCGGATTTTTGAGCATTCGATTTACGGTCAACAAGGCACAGCTCATACTTAAGGCCCATTTCAGCGAGCACAAAGTGCGGCGCAAGGCTCGCGTTGTTAGGATAATAATAGAGCTGATACATGCCCGATTTTCCCTTTAAGAGTGATTAGCATATCAAAATAGCGTCCAAGACACTCAGCACAAGCGTCAAAACATGCAACCAACCATGCAAACCCTGAACAGAAGTTAAGCCTATAGTGCCACATTGAGGCAGCTTAGCCACAATACGCCTTATTATTTCTTTTTATTGCCACTTCCGCACCCTTCCCCCGCCTCAAACCACCTTCATATTCTAATCA